>NZ_AJMT01000015.1:0-11423 GCF_000260655.1 Neisseria sicca VK64 | reverse complement strand
AAAAATAGGTCGTCTGAAACGGCATTTCAGACGACCTTCTTAACGAATCAGTATTTAATCCGCGCCTTTGAGCATTTTATTCAAAATAGGTACGAGTAGCAATAATACCAAACCGGTGATTACGCCTATGCCGCAAAGCATCCAGTAGAAATCCAGCGGGGCTTTCTTATCGAATCCTTCTTTGAACAACACGCCGCCCAAAGTGAAGCCTACCGAGAACCCCAAGAAGTTGAGCGCGACCATTTGGGTTTTGAACATGGGCGGGGCGATTTTGGTGGCGATAGAAAGCGCAATCGGCGAGATCATCAGTTCGCCTATGGTGATGGCGAGCAGGATTAGCGCGAACACAATAATCGGCATGGGGGTATCCGATGAGATATATGGTACGAATCCAAGATAGGATACGCCGACAACAATCATCGCCAATGCGAATTTAAACGGGGTTTTCGGCTGATATTTGCCCATTTTCGTCCAAATTGCCGCCATTACGCCGGAGAAAAGGACAACCCACATACTTTGGATGGAATCTTTCCATGCGACGGGGACAGTCTCGCCGAATAGGGTGCGGTCAACCGTTTTGTCAAAATATACCGTTGCTACGGTATAGACTTGGAACCAGACCGACCAAAACAGGCAGATGGCCAGAAACAGTGGAATATAGGCAACGATGTGGCGTTTGTTTTCAGACGACACATAGCTGCTGCCAAGCAGGCGCGCGAAATAGGCGATAATGGTGAGAATGACCGTGCCGAGCAGGAATTTGGAGAAGTTGTCCAAATTGAGCGTACCCGAGGCAATCAGGCTGCCGATAACCAAGACAATCAACACGGCGACTGCCACCGCGGTCTGCACTTTTTCAGGACGCAGCGGATTGGGCGCAGGCGTGTGCGGCAGCAGTTTGCGTCCCGCAGAGTAGCGCCACAGCCCGAAAGCCATACCGACTGCCGCCGCGCCGAAGCCGTAGTGGAAACCCATCTTCGTTTGCAGTAAGCCGGTCAGGAGCGGGCCTAAAAAACCGCCGATGTTGATGGATATATAGAAAATGGAAAAACCCGCATCGCGCAGCGGCTTCATGTGATCCGCCTCATAAAGCGAGCCGACCATCGAGCTTGCCGACGATTTCACACCGCCGCTGCCCAGTGCGATGAGTACCAAGCCGCATAGCAGTCCGTACAGACCCGGTGCGATTGCCAAAACGATGTGTCCGAGCATGACCACGATGCCGGAAATAAACAGCGTTCTCTCCGCGCCCCAAATCCGGTCAGCAAGCCATGCGCCGAGTATGGTGGACAAATAAACGCTGCCGCCGTATGCGCCGACGATGCCGCCGGCGAGCGACTCGTTTATGCCCAAACCGCCTTTATTGGCAGCGTAATAGAGATAGATCATTAAGATACCCTGCATCCCGTAAAACGAGAAACGTTCCCACAATTCGATATGGAACAGGGTAGAGAGCTGGATGGGATGCCCGAAGAAGGTTTTTTCCTTGCGGGCGGACTGGTTGTCAGACATATTAAAGTTCTCCTGTTGGCAGAGGTTGGGCAGACGGACCGCCCCGGCGGAAACCTGCCTGCCCCGCCGGCATTTTCAATATTTTTCTTAGAGCGGGCGCGGGCGTAAGGATTGCCTGCCGCACCCTGCGGGTTTGGCGGGAAACGCCCGTATCCGATGCTTTCATCTAGGATTTACAGGAGTTTACGATGCCAAACATTTTTCGGTTTTAGCCGAATCTGAAACGCTTGTCAAACGGCATATGGCAAAGGTTTGAGGCTGAACAGGGAAACCGCATTTTGATTTAAGCAGGGGTCGTCTGAAAACGTATCGGCAAAAAGGAGGCATTTTCAGGCGGAAGGCGCGGGCGTATCATGCCCTTCATGAACATCACGCCTTTACGCCCCGAACACGTCGAACCGCTCGCCCGCGCGCTTTATCTGCAATGGCATGACTTTGCGCCGTGGTCGTCTATGGACAAAATCCGCGCCTATTACGCGGAATGCCTGAACGGTGAAAACCTGCCGCTGGCGTTTGCCGCCGTCGGAAAGGACGGCGCGCTGCTGGGTTCTGCCGCGCTCAAACGGCACGATATGGAAGAGTTTCCCCAATACGAATATTGGCTGGGCGATGTGTTCGTTTTGCCCGAACACAGGGGGTCGGGCGTGGGCGGCCTGTTGATTGGACACTGCCTCGCCGCCGCCCGCCAAATGCGCCTGCCCAAGCTTTACCTTTATACGCCGGACGTGCAGTCGGTTTACGAGAAATACGGCTGGTGTGAAATCGCGACCTGTCGGCACAACGGCGAGACGGTGTCGGTAATGGAATTGGTATTGGAGGGGGACGGACAATCCGGTTGAATGTGACGCCCATCTTGTGACGCAGGGGTCGTCTGAAAACCCAATCTTTGATTTTCAGACGACCTTTTTATTTACGCATATGGGAACTGTTTATCATTGCAACGTTCTATAAAAGGATTGACTTCAAAGCGATACGGCGTTGCCGCGCCTTGTCCTGATTTGAAGTCTCTCCGGCATATTTTGGCTGAAGCGGAATCACTCGAAAACGGCGGCCTCATTACCGTTTTTATTGATTTTGCTTCAGCGCAGACTGAAACGGGCGGACAGCCGTTTCGTCCCGTTCTCGGTAATATTTTGCACTCAAGCAGAGACTGCTCTGCGCCAGACCGACTGAGAGGAATCCAGATTGAACAGCTTACGCCATCTTGCCCTGATATTTGCTTTGTCCGCGCCCGTACTCACGCTGGCGCAGACCGTATCGCAAACGCTGCCCAACGGGTTGAAGATTATTGTGAAAGAAGACCGCCGCGCGCCGGTCGCCGTGTCGCAGCTTTGGTATAAAGTCGGCAGCGTGGATGAAAAACAGGGCAAAAGCGGTTTGAGCCATGCCTTGGAACACATGATGTTTAAAGGCACGCAGGCCGTACCTTCGGGAGAATTCAACCGCCGCGTCGCCGCTTTGGGCGGAGAGAACAATGCCTACACCAACCGCAGCGAGACGGTTTATTACGAAAACATCGCGGCGGCAAACCTGCCCGAAGTGTTGAAGCTCGAAGCCGACCGGATGCACAACCTCAATTTCAGCGATGAAGAATTTCAAAATGAAATGAACGTCATCCGCGAAGAACGCCGCCAACGCACGGAAGACACGGCGGACGGCAAGCTGTGGGAACAGGTGTATCTGAACAGCTTTACGCTGCCTTCGATGAAAGCCGCGGTCATCGGTTATATGGATGATTTGCACACGCTCAAAGCCGATGACCTGCGCGACTGGTATCGGCAATATTACGCGCCGAACAACGCCGTTTTGGTGATTGTCGGCGATGTCGATGCCAAAAAGACGCTCAAAACCGCGGCGGAACTGTTCGGCAACATTCCCGCCAAGCAGCAGCCCGACCGCAATATGCTTGCCAACGAACCGTTCAAACGCGAACCTGTGAATTTTCAGACGACCTCGGTGGTCACGCGCCAACCCTTGGTCAGCTTGAACTACCGCGTCCCCGGATTGGAAAGTCTGGACGACAGACTGCCCTATGCGCTGGATGTCCTGTCGGAAATCTTGTCGGGCAACTCGTCCAGCCGCTTGGATAAAAACCTGATACGCGGCAAACAGATGGCTTTGAGTACGGGCGCAAGTTACGACCTGATCAGCCGTGAAATGCCGTTGTTCAGCATCTTCGCCATGCCGGCGGACAACGTCGAAGTCGATGCCGTCATCGCCGAATTGCGCCGCGAATTGAAAGACATCGCCGAAAACGGGGTCAGCGCCGAAGAGCTGAACCGCATCAAAGCGCAGTCGGAAGCGTCCGAAATCTACGAGCGCGACTCTATGGAAGCACAGGCTTCCATCATCGGGCGGCTGGAGGCGCGCGGCTTCGAATACAGCGACGAAGCGGAAATCCGCCGCCGCCTGAAAGCCGTCAGCGTCGAAGATGTGCAGGCCGCCGCGCAGTTGCTGACGGACGACCGCTTGGCGACCGTGGTTGTGATGCCCGATCCGAAAATCCTGTACCACCCGATTGTTCAGGCGGCAAACAAGCCTCAACCTAAATAAACCGACCAAAGGGGTCGTCTGAAACCGCTTTTCCCGTTTTCAGACGACCTCCGAACCGACCCCGCCCGAAGTGGCACATGACTCGGAACGGGACGGAATACGGCACCAAACCGCCCTTCCGCCCCGGCAGCCGGGTTAAACCGCAAAGGAATATCCGATGAAATCCCTTCCCCTCATATTAGCCCTCGCCTTCTCCACCGCCGCGCAGGCAGGCGTGGACATCCAACGCTGGACCACCGGCAACGGCACAGAAGTCCTTTTGGTCGAGCAACACGACAACCCCATCGTCGATATGCAGGTCAACTTCAAAGGCGCGGGCAGCGTGTTCAACCCCGAAGGCAAAAGCGAAGTGGCGGAATTCACCGCCGCCCTGCTGACCGACGGCACGGAAAAGCTGGACGAAGAAGCCTTTAATGCCGCCGCCGACGACATTGCCGCCCAAATCGACAGCAGCAGCGGACAGGAAAGCTCTGCCGCCGTCTTGCGCAGCCTGAGCCGCCCCGAAACGCTCAAAAAAGCCGCCGGACTGCTCAACCAATCCCTGACGCACCCCCGTTTTGACCCCGCCGTGTTCGACCGCCGTCAAAAAGAGGCGGTGACCACCCTACAGCAACAGGAAACCACCCCCGACTTTACCGCCGGACGCGCCCTGACCAAACTTGCCTATCCCGACCACCCATACGGCAGCGGCGCCAACGTCACCGCGGAGAGCATCCGCAAAGTCAACCTTGACGACATCCGCGCGTTCCACCGCAGCCGCTACGGCAAAGACAACGCCATCGTCGCCATCGTCGGCGACATCAACCGCAAACAAGCCGACCAGCTTGTGAAAAACGTGTTGAACGGACTGCCCGACCGCAGCAAAGCCGCCCACACCGTCCCGCCCGTCAAACCCAATCCGGCACAACGCCGCGACATCCCGTTTGCCGGCGAACAGGCGCAAGTCTTGCTCGGTATGCCGCTGATTAAACGCCACGACCCCGACTATTACGCCTTGGTTGCCGGCAACTACATCCTCGGCGGCGGCGGTTTCGACAGCCGCCTGATGAAAGTCTTGCGCGACCGTTACGGCTACACCTACGGCGTATACAGCAACCTCGAACCGGCGACCGAAGCGGGTATGTTCACCATCGCCTATTCCACCCAGAAGAAAAACACCAAAGACTCGCTCGTACAGGCTCAGGCGGTCATCAAACAATTCATCGAAGAAGGCCCGACCGAAGAAGAACTGGCGCAAGCCAAAGCCAACATCATCGGCAGCTTCCCCCTGCGTTTCGATTCCAACGCCAAGCTGGTGAAATACCTCAGCATCATCGGTTATCACAACCTGCCCAACGACTATCTCGAAGCCTACCCCAAAGCCATCGGCAAATTGACCGTGGCGCAAGTCAAAGACGCTTGGAAGCGCCGCGTCAAACCTGAAGATTTGCACATTGTCGTCGTCGGTGCCGAATAACCCCGCCGCCTATCCTTGTCCGACGGATACAGCCTGTCGGACAAGGCTTGAGGGAAACGGCGGCCTCATTCCGCCGCGCAGCAAAAAGGTCGTCTGAAAGCGCAGCTTCGACAATATCCCAACAGACATTGCGAAGCTGCGCCCGACAGTTTTCAGACGACCCTTCCGACCATTCGTACCCCGTAAACGCCCTTCGGAAGAATTCTCCCCGCCCGCCCGCAAAAACCGTCAAAATCCCTTATAATTCCGAACCTAAACGAATCCCGTCCTGCCGGCAGCGCCGTCGGGACTTGTCTTAACAACGAAAGAAACACTGTGGACAAACTCAAAATCACCGCCAACGGCCCACTCAACGGCGAAATCACCGTATCCGGCGCGAAAAACGCCGCCCTGCCGCTGATGTGCGCCGGACTCTTGACCTCCGGCACCCTGCGCCTGAAAAACGTACCGATGCTCGCCGACGTCAAAACCACCCAAAAACTGCTGCAAGGCATGGGCGCGCGCGTTTTGACCGACAACATTCACGAATTCGAAATCAACGGCGGCACCGTCAACAACACCTGCGCCCCCTACGAACTGGTGAAAACCATGCGCGCCTCCATCCTCGTGCTCGGCCCGACGCTGGCGCGTTTCGGTGAAGCCCAAGTCAGCCTGCCCGGCGGCTGCGCCATCGGTTCGCGCCCCGTCGACCAGCACCTCAAAGGCCTCGAAACCATGGGTGCGGAAATCACCATCGAACACGGCTACGTCAAAGCCAAAGGCCGTCTGAAAGGCACGCGCGTCGTCATGGACGTCGTTACCGTCGGCGGTACGGAAAACCTGCTGATGGCGGCAACCCTCGCCGAAGGCACGACCATCCTCGAAAACTGCGCCATCGAACCCGAAGTCGTCGATTTGGCGGAATGCCTCGTCAAAATGGGCGCGAAAATCAGCGGCATCGGCACATCAACCATGACCGTCGAAGGCGTAAAAGAGCTGCACGGCTGCGAACACAGCGTCGTGCCCGACCGCATCGAAGCCGGTACCTTCCTCTGCGCCGTCGCCATGACCGGCGGCAAAGTCGTCCTGCGCAACGCCGCTCCCAAAACCATGGAAGCCGTATTGGACAAACTCGTCGAAGCGGGCGCGATCATCGAAGCGGGCGACGACTGGATTTCCATCGACATGCAGCAGCGTCCCAAAGCCGTGGACATCCGCACCGTCGTCCACCCCGGCTTCCCGACCGACATGCAGGCGCAGTTTATGGCGATGAACGCCGTTGCCGAAGGCGACAGCCGCGTCGTCGAAACCATCTTTGAAAACCGCTTCATGCACGTTCCCGAACTCAACCGCATGGGCGCGAACATCACCACCGAAGGCAACACCGCCTTCGTCAAAGGCGTGGAAAAACTCTCCGGCGCCGTCGTGATGGCGACCGACCTGCGCGCCTCCGCCAGCCTCGTCATGGCAGGCTTGGTCGCCGGCGGCGAAACCATCGTCGAACGCATCTACCACCTCGACCGCGGCTACGAACACATCGAGAAAAAACTCGGCCAAGTCGGCGCGAAAATCGAGCGGGTACGCGGTTAAGAGCCTTGTGTGAACAGGTCGTCTGAAACGCCCCATCCCGATTTCAGACGACCCCGAGCCTCCATTTCAGACCCAAACCGACCACCATGAGGGGATCATCATGAACTTCAACAACCTGCTCAATCAAATCTTGGGAACCGTTCAAAAAAGCGGCAAATCCGTTTCCGACAGCCCGCTCAATTCTTTTGGCGGCGGCGCTTTGGTCGGCGGACTGGCGTCCATGCTGATGAAGAAAAAAACCGCCAAATCGCTGGTCAAAGTCGGCTCCGTGGCGGCTTTGGGTTATCTGGCGTATCAGGGTTATCAAAACTGGCAGAAAAACAAGCAGCAGGAAGCCGTGCCGCAAGGCGCGTTCGAGCCTGCCGGACTGCTCGCCGAAACACACAGCCGCGTGATTTTGCGCACCATGATTGCCGCCGCGGCTTCGGACGGTCTGATTGACGAAACCGAAAAACAAGTCATCGCCCGTGAAAGCGGCGACGACCCCGAAACCGCCGCATGGCTTGCCGCCGAATACGCCAATCCGGCAACGGTAGAAGAACTCGCCGCCGCCGTCGGCAACGATCAGGCATTGGCAGCGGAAACCTATCTGGCGGCACGATTGGTCTGCGCAGACTTGTCACGCAAAGAAATCGTCTTCCTCAGCCGCCTGTCGCAAGCCTTGGGACTGGACGACAATCTGGTGGAAAGCTTGGAAAAACAGCTGGAATTGGCATAACGCTTTGTATAGTGGATTAACTAAATCAGGACAAGGCGACGAAGCCGCAGACAGTACGGCAAGGCGAGGCAACGCCGTACCGGTTTAAAGTTAATCCACTATAAAACCGACCATCCGCGACGAAACGGATAGTCGGTTTTTTATTCGTTTCAACCTTTGCCTGAACACCCGATTCAATGCCAAGGGGTCGTCTGAAAAGTTTCAGACGACCCCTTTTCAACATAACGGGCAGGCTTGTCTTTTCCTCCACCCGATCGCAAAAGAACGAGAAAGGGCAGCTTTCGGCTACGCAGCATACAGTCCGCAAACCATGCTTTCCCGACAGACCAAAAGAAAACCGTTTACCCGATACGGCTGCGCCCGTTTTGAAATCGCCCTTTTTCCCGAAACCCGACCCAATCAAAAAAGGTCGTCTGAAACTTTTCAGACGACCTTTGCTTTGACTTCCGACAGCTTGGGGATTAAAACAGCCCGAGCTTATTTTTTAATCGCGGTACGCATATTGTCGGCGATGTGGGTCGCGCCTGCGGTCAGACCGGACATACCGATCAGCGATGCGGCGGCGAGTTTGATCAATTCTTTCATTTTGAGTCTCTTTCTTGTGTTTGTGTTGCGGATGTTATAGTGGATTAACTTTCAACCGGTACGGCGTTGCCTCGCCTTGTCCTGATTTAAATTTAATCCAATATATCGTCGGGTCGGCTGATTATTTGCCGGCTTCGGCGATGTTTTTGGCGGCGGTCGTCGCGCTGGCGGTCAGACCGGACATGCCAATCAGGGAGGCGGCTGCCAATTTAATTAAGTTTTTCATGGTCATCTCTCTTTCTTTTGTTCCCGCCGCCGAACTGGGCGGTCTGCGGTTCGCGTTTGTGTCGGCATCTGATGCCGGAATCGGTTGAAAGCCGAAAGCCGCTCCGCCGCGGGCGGGAAGGTTGTTTGTGGGGGTTTGGGAAGCGTTTAAAATATTTCGTTTGTTTTCAAATTATTTTTTTGCAACGGTTTCGATATTGCGGGCAACCATAGAGGCTGAAGCAGTAACACCGGCCATACCGATTAAAGAGGCTGCGGCCAAGGTCAATAAATTTTTCATTTCGGGTAATCCTTTTACATATTAATCAAATGTTATTTAACAACATCTGTATTCGTCGTCGGCATGTCTGCCATATCGACAGGTGTCATGATACCGCCTTAATTGATAAATTATACAGTTTTTTTGTAAAGAAAATATCGGTATAAATGCTTTAATGTAATTATTTTGATAAATTATTTTTAGTTTTGAAAATGACACCGATGTCTTGAAGAATGACACCGATGTCTTAGTTACAAGCTGATTACAAATTGTTTATTTTAGAATAGATGCTCTTGGATTTTTTGTTGCCAAATTACATCATTTTAGAAAATTTTTAAATTTTCCTTTTATTTTTCAATTAGATAAAAAACAACAGTTTTCCGCTTAGCTTTTGGGTTTTTAGCCTCAGACTATAATCGCCATTGCCATTTTTTAAATGATCTATCCATTTTTGGCAAAAACAGGTCGTCTGAAACCAAAATCCCTGCCCGACAAACCTGAATCCGCTGTTTTCTTGTGAAATTGCTCATCAAATCTCTAGTCCGGCGCTGCCGTTTACGCGCCCATCAAATTGATTCGCTACCACTGCTGCGCCCTGCGTTCTGCGAACCGCTGTTCGGCATCGGTTTATCAGTCATTCCGCCTCATCCTATAGTGGATTAAATTTAAATCAGGACAAGGCGACAAAGCCGCAGACAGTACAGATAGTACGGAACCGATTCACTTGGTGCTTCAGCACCTTAGAGAATCGTTCTCTTTGAGCTAAGGCAAGGCAACGCCGTACTGGTTTAAAGTTAATCCACTATACTCAAGCGCGCAGCGAGCTTGCCCTGCAAACATGCTATATTGCCGTTTTTGCTTTTTCCGTTTTCAGACGACCTATGAATGTCCCGCTCCTCCTGACCGCCGCGCTTGCGTTTTTGTCCGGCGTGCTCATCACTTGGCTGCTCGCCCGCAACAAGGCGCAGACGCAGCAGTTTGCCCTGATGCAATCGCTTGCCGAGTGCCGCCAGCATCTTGAATTTGCCGAACAAAATCAGGCGCAAACCGCCGCCGAGCTTGCCGACGCGCGCTATCATGTCCAAGATTTGCAGGGCGAGTTGCAGGAATTGGGCAACCGCTTCGCCGCCGCCGAACGCCAAATCGGTTATCTTCAAGAGCGCGAACAGGAAGCAGGTCGTCTGAAACAAGATTACGCCGAGCTTCAGGAAAACGCGCACAACCTGCACGTCCGCAACGAACGCCTCCACATCCAGCTCGAACAGGAACGCCTCGCCGCCGACGAAAAGCTCAAGCTCCTTACCGAAGCCCGCCAAAGCTTGGGCGACCAGTTCCAAAACCTCGCCAACACCATTTTGGAAGAGAAAAGCCGCCGCTTCACCGAGCAAAACCGCGACCACCTCAGCCAACTGCTGACCCCGCTCAACGAACGCATCCACGGCTTCAGCGAGCTGGTTCAGCAAACCTACGAAAAAGAAGCGCGCGAACGGCTGACCCTCGAAAATGAACTCAAACGCCTGCAAACCCTCAACACCCAACTGCACAGCGACGCCAAAGCCCTCACCGACGCGCTCACCGGCACGCAAAACAAAACCCAAGGCAACTGGGGCGAGATGATTTTGGAAAGCGTTTTGGAACATTCCGGCCTGCAAAAAGGGCGCGAATACACCGTCCAAGCCGCCGCCGTCCGCCAAGAAGAAGACGGCGCGCGCCGCCTCCAGCCCGACGTCCTCGTCAACCTGCCCGAAGGCAAACAAATCGTCATCGACTCCAAAGTCTCGCTGACCGCCTACGTCCGCTATACCCAAGCCGCCGACGCCGCAACCGCCGAGCGCGAACTTGCCGCCCACGTCGCCAGCATCCGCGCCCACATCCGCAGCCTGTCGCAAAAAGACTATACCGACCTCGAAGGCGTGCGCACGCTGGACTTCGTGTTTATGTTCATCCCCGTCGAACCTGCCTACCTGCTCGCCCTGCAACACGATGCCGCCCTGTTCCAAGAATGTTTTGACAAGCGCATCATGCCGGTCGGCCCGAGTACGCTGCTCGCCACCCTGCGCGCCGTCGCCCACATCTGGCGCAACGAACAGCAAAACCAAAACGCCCTCGCCATCGCGGCTGAAGGCGGCAGGCTTTACGACAAATTCACCGGCTTCGTCCAAACGCTCGAGGCCGTCGGCAAAAACATCGACCAAGCGCAAAGCCAGTTCCAACAAGCCTACAAACAGCTCTCGCAAGGACGCGGCAACCTCGTCAGCCGCGCCGAGAAACTGCGCGCGCTGGGCGTCAAAACCACCAAACGCCTGCAACGCGATTTGGCGGAAACCGCCCAAGAATCTGCTTTGCAGGATAAAGGTTTGCCGGAAGGGGAAGAAGATTGACGGTTTCTTTGTCGTCGGGTTTCAGACGACGTATCAAAGACAAAAAGGACGCATGATGCGTCCTTTTATAGTGGGTTAACTTTAAACCAGTACGGCGTTGCCTCGCCTTAGCTCAAAGAGAACGATTCTCTAAGGTGCTGAAGCACCAAGTGAATCGGTTCCGTA
>NZ_AJMT01000014.1:0-25376 GCF_000260655.1 Neisseria sicca VK64 | reverse complement strand
ACCGGAGATGGAGAATACGTCTTCGATAGGCAACAGGAACGGTTTGTCCACGGCACGCTCAGGAGTCGGGATGTAGCTGTCCAATGCGGCAGCCAGTTCGAAGATTTTTTCTTCGTAAGCTGCGTCGCCTTCCAAGGCTTTCAGTGCAGAACCTTGTACGATCGGGCAGTCGTCGCCTGGGAAGTCGTAGCTTGACAGCAAGTCACGGATTTCCATTTCAACCAGTTCCAACAGCTCGGCATCGTCAACCATGTCGCATTTGTTCATGAACACGATGATGTAAGGTACACCTACTTGACGGGCCAACAGGATGTGTTCGCGGGTTTGCGGCATAGGACCGTCGGCAGCGGAACATACCAAGATTGCGCCGTCCATTTGTGCGGCACCGGTAATCATGTTTTTAACGTAGTCGGCGTGTCCCGGGCAGTCTACGTGTGCGTAGTGGCGGGTTTCGGTTTCGTATTCTACGTGTGAGGTATTGATGGTAATACCGCGGGCTTTTTCTTCGGGAGCGTTGTCGATTTGGTCGTAAGCTTTTGCAGCACCGCCGAATTTTTTAGCTAAAATAGTAGTCAAAGCAGCAGTCAGGGTGGTTTTACCATGGTCAACGTGACCGATGGTGCCAACGTTTACGTGCGGTTTGCTACGTTCAAATTTTTCCTTTGCCATGGCAAATTTCCTATCTTTAAAATACTGAGAAAATGGTATTTGGTGCCCATGGGCAGATTTGAACTGCCGGCCTCTCCCTTACCAAGGGAGTGCTCTACCCCTGAGCTACATGGGCCAATAGACTATTGGAGCGGGTGAAGGGAATCGAACCCTCACCGTAAGCTTGGAAGGCTTCTGCTCTACCATTGAGCTACACCCGCAGACTTACTGCATCAATGCTCCAACACATTGGAATTTGGTGGTGGGAGAAGGATTCGAACCTTCGAAGCTCTCGCAACAGATTTACAGTCTGCCCCCTTTGACCGCTCGGGAATCCCACCAAAAGAGAACGCAAGTTTATTCGTGACTCAGATTTTCGTCAAGTTCTTTTTTAATTTTGTTTTCTTAAAATCACTCAATTTATTGCTTTAAAAAAGAATTTATTTGAACTGAATGATTTTTTCGTATTTTGCCATCAGCTCTTCGTGCGTTTCCGGATGCTCTTCATCAATCAGGATGCAGTCCACGGGGCATACCTGCTGACATTGCGGCTCATCGTAGTGGCCTACGCACTGCGTACACAAATTAGGGTTGATTTCGTAAATTTCCTCGCCTTGCGAGATGGCGTCATTGGGGCACTCCGGCTCGCAAACGTCACAGTTAATGCACTCATCTGTAATAAAGAGCGACATTTCTTTTCCTTTTTCATTTAAATTATCAAAACCGATTGGGCGCGGATTATAGCACAAACGCGTCAAAAACAATCCGTTTAGGCGAATGTTTACACCCTGGTAATGATTCTCAAATCTCTTACTATTCAGCTACTTGGACAAACTGCAAGAGCACAAAACCGCTCTTACCCGCCCGTCCTTCGCGATAAGGCTCCAGCCACTCGGGGAAATCGAGCAGCTCCCCTGCTTCAATATAGACCATTGCCCCGTTTTTCAAGCTGTTTTTCAAAGAAGCAAACAAATTTTCCCAATCCTGCCACGCAAACGGCGGATCCAAAAAGACCACATCAAACTTTTCAGACGACCTCTGCAGATACGCAAGGCCATCGGTATTGAGGATTTCCAGTTTATCCAAACCCAATGTTCTGGCGTTTTGCCGCAGCATATCGGCAGTTTTGCGATTATTATCTGCCAGCACTACCCTCTTCGCGTTACGGGACGCGGCCTCAAATCCCAACGCGCCGCTTCCGGCAAACAAATCTAACGCATTCAGACCGGTCAAATCCTGACCCAGCCAATTGAAAAGTTTTTCGCGGACACTGTCAGGCGTCGGCCGCAGACCGTCCGCATCTGCAAAAACCAGTTTCCGTCCCCTGCATTGCCCGCCGATAATGCGGACTTGATTTGAATGTTTGCTGTGTTTGCTCATGATTAAAACGAATCGTCCGACAGTTTCAGACGACCTCTAAAGAATGACAAAGCAGCCATTATACCGCAGCGTTTTTTTCATTTAAGGCCGCATGAAAACAAATCGGCGCATCGTGAAATTTTATTTTTTATGATGCTAAACTTACAAAATTTTATAAATCATAAAATATTTTCTCAAATAAAAAGGTCGCTTACGTCCGCCATTAGAACTTTCCCACCGCTTTTTCAGTCTATTGGCCATAATACTTAATGAAAATATGGATGGCTGACAATGCCGCTTTGGAAAATTATTTTGGGTGTTTATATCGGCGGCGTGATTGCCTTCACCGCCCACGCCCATTTCTTTGACGAATATTACCGCCACTTGGGATTGATTCCGAACTTGGGACGCGGTCTGCTTTGGTTCGTCTTTTGCCTGCCCTTGATCGGCAAAACCGTTGCTCTGATAGTCAGTTTATTCTTTCTTGCCACACTGGTTTTTGCAAGGCGTTAAATCCTTTCTTAATAAGACTGAAAAGGTCGTCTGAAAATTTTTCAGACGACCTTTTCATTTTGAATTTGACGACATGAAATACTGAACTATGTTTCACCATGTAAAGTGCATTTTAAACTTAAACTAGATAAATTACATTTACTTATTTATAATGAGTATCTCTCTGTGAAATATTTATATAAGGTTATTATCATGTCAGACCTGAATCTCAGTAACAGTATATTCCAAGGTTACAACGACAAACATGGTTTAATGATTTGTGGGTATGAATGGGGTTGGAGTAAAGCCGATGAGGCTGCTTATGTAGCAGGTGAATACAAACTCCCTGAAAACAAAATCGACCATACATTTGCCAATAAATCCCTCTATTTCGGAGAGCAGGCAAAAAAGTGGCGTTACGACTATACGATAAAAAATTGGTTTGAAATGTGGGGACACCCCTTAGACGAAAATGGATTGGGCGGTGCATTTGAAAAATCCCTGGTTCAAACCAACTGGGCAGCCACTCAGGGCAACAAAATCGACAATCCAAACAAATTTCTCCAGCCTGAACACGTCGATAATTTTCTCTACCACATTGAGAAACTACGCCCTAAATTGATTCTCTTCATGGGAAGCAATCTGACAAATTATCTTAATCGCGCAAATGTATTGCCGCGCTTCGAGCAGCTTGTCGGAAAACAAACTCAACCGCTACGAGTAGTACAAAAAGATTTTAGCGGTACACGTTTCAAAATCAGATTCCAATCGTTTGAAAATTGCGAAGTCGTCTGTCTGCCTCATCCTAGCGCCAGTCGCGGTCTATCTTACGATTACATAGCCTTATTTGAACCAGAAATGAACCGTATTTTATCGGACTTTAAAACGACACGCGGATTCAAATAAACCAATCACAGAAAAGCAAAGGTCGTCTGAAAATTTTTCAGACGACCTTTTCTCTTTCAAACCAACCTAATCTCACTCTTTCGGTGCAGGCGGTTCAATCTGCTCTTTCCAGCCGCATTCTTTTTGCGGGCAGACTTTTTCTACGCCCCAGCGTTTGGTGGTTTTGATGGTTAAAACCGGCCAATGGCAGTTCGGGCATTCTTCGGCGACGGGCGGGTTCCAAGTGGCGTAGTTGCAGTCGGGATAGGTGCTGCAACTGTAAAACAGTTTGCCGTAGCGGGATTTGCGCTCGACGAGGTTGCCTTTTTTGCATTGCGGGCATTGGACGCCGGTGTCTTTCGGTTTTTCCAGCGGCTCGACGTGTTTGCATTTAGGGTAGTTGGCGCAACCAATGAATTTGCTGCCAGTACGGCTGTATTTGTACACTAGGCGACCGCCGCATTTAGGGCATTCGCGCCCATCGAGTTCCGCTTGCTCGGCTTCGGCTTTGGCGATGCGCTCGGCGGCTTCTTCGGCGGTTTCGTTGACGTTGCGCGTGTAGCTGCACTCGGGATAGCCGGCGCAGGCGACGAAACGGCCCATTTTGCCGAACTTGATTTGCAGTTTGTGTTCGCCGCATTTGGGGCAGGTTTCGTCGAGTTCCTGCGTGGTGAATTTGGCGCGTTCGATACCTTCTTTTTCTTCCACTTGTTTGATGAACGGTTTCCAGAATTTGTCCATCACGGGAATCCAGCGGCGTTTGCCGTCGGCGATTTCGTCGAGCTGGTCTTCGAGTTTGGCGGTGAAGTGGTAGTCGACGTATTGGGCGAAGTGTTCGGTCAGAAATTTGTTGACGATGTCGCCTGTGTCGGTGGGCATGAAGCGTTTTTGCTCAAGGGTAACGTATTCGCGGTCTTTGAGCGTGGAGATGATGCTGGCGTAAGTCGAGGGGCGGCCGATGCCGTATTCTTCGAGGGCTTTAACCAGCGTGGCTTCGTTGTAGCGCGGCGGCGGGGTGGTAAAGTGTTGCTCGCCGTAGAGTTTGTCCACAGGCAATTTATCGCCTTCGCTCATTTCGGGCAGTTTTTTGCTGTCTTCGCCTTCTTCATCGTCGCTGCTTTCTTCGTAAACGCTGAGGAAGCCTGCGAAGGTTTGCACTTGTCCGGTGACGCGGAATACGCCTTTGCCGACGGTAATATCGACGGTGGTTTGGTCGAATTTGGCTGGCGTCATCTGACAGGCGACGGTGCGCTGCCAAATCATTTGATAGAGTTTGAACTGGTCTGCACTCAGGAAGGGTTTGACGCTTTCGGGCGTGCGGTACACGGAAGTCGGACGGATGGCTTCGTGCGCTTCTTGGGCATTTTTGGATTTGGTTTTGTATTGTTTGGCGGCACTCGGCAGATATTCTTTGCCGATTTTGTTTTCGATGTAATGGCGGATTTCGGTTAACGCTTCATCGGCCAAATTCACGCTGTCGGTACGCATATAGGTAATCAGACCGATGGCGCCCTGCCCTACGTCTATACCTTCGTAAAGCTGCTGGGCGGTACGCATGGTGCGGTCGGTGGTGAAGCCGAGTTTGCGCACGGCATCCTGCTGCATGGTAGAAGTGGTGAACGGCGCGGCGGGATTGCGGCTGCGCTTTTTCTTTTCGATGGCGGTAACGACGGCTTCTTTGCCTTCAAGTTCTTTCAATACGTCGGCTTGCGCGGCTTCGTTCGGCAGGTCGAATTGTTCGAGTTTCGCGCCGTTGTATTGGGCGAGTTTGGCGGTGAACTTGCTGCGGCCTTTGTGGCTGTCGAGATGTACCGTCCAATATTCCTGTGCTTCAAACGCGCGGATTTCGTTTTCGCGTTCGCAAATCAAACGCAGGGCGGGACTTTGCACACGGCCCGCGCTCAAACCGCGGCGGATTTTTTTCCACAACAATGGCGAGAGGTTGAAACCGACCAGATAGTCCAAAGCGCGGCGGGCTTGTTGCGCATCAACCAAGTCCATTTCGATTTCGCGCGGGTTGGCGACGGCGTCGAGCACGGCATTTTTGGTGATTTCGTGGAACACGACACGCTGCGGCTTGATGTTTTTCAGGCCGCGTTTGGATTTGAGGATTTCAAAAAGATGCCAGGAAATCGCTTCGCCTTCCCTATCCGGGTCGGTTGCGAGGTAGATGTTTTCGGCTTCTTTGGCTCCGGCGACAATCGCATCGACGTGTTTGGCGTTGCGTTTGATCAGCTCGTATTTCATGGCGAAGTCGTGTTCGGGATCGACGGCACCGTTTTTGGGGACGAGGTCGCGGACGTGGCCGTAGGAGGCCAGAATTTCGAAATCGCCGCCAAGGTATTTTTTCAGGGTTTTGGCTTTGGACGGTGATTCGACGATTAAGAGGTTTTTCGCCATTGTTTGTTCTCTTTTAATGTATTGGATGATGCGTTTCAGACGACCTTTCTGAACAAGCTGCGTCAAAAGGTCGTCTGAAAAGGTTTAATGCATGGTCGCTTTGCCGTTGAGCGCGCCCATCAGGTCGTCGCCGATTAAGACGGGCAATTCGCTTTTGTGCGCCCACAACAAGAGCAACACCAGCACTTTCGCCGTATCGAGCGTGATTTCTTCGGGCGGGATGTGCATCAGGGCGTGGATGACGATTTCGCGCTGCTCGTAAGTGATGGCGCGTTCGGCAACCAGATACTGCATCAGCCCCATGACTTCCTGTGGCAGGTTTTCCACTTCTTCGTTGCAATACACGCGCAGGGCATGGCTATCGAACGGCGCGGCGGCGAATTCGGACGTGTTGAACAACACTTCCATCATCATCAGCGTATTGCCGATTTCCGTTACGTCAAAACCCGCATCTTCCAACAGGCGGCCCAAATCCTCCGGCGGCGGGCAATTGTCGAAATCTTGGAAGTGTTCGATGAGATAGGCGATGACTTCTGTCATGCTGGTTCCTTAATGAATGAATCGAATTATGCTTTTATGCGCTGATAGCGTCCGCCCGGCAAGGCGGCGACGATGCCGTCGAGTTCGTATTCCAGCAGTCGGGCGTAAACGTCTGCCGCCGCCCATGCAGTTTGCTGCGCCAATATATCGGGATGAACGGGGTCGTAACCCATGGCGTCCAGCAGCCCGTCTTCCGTTGTCGGCGCGGCAACCGTATTGGCTTGCGCCGGCTGTTTTCGGACATGAAGGTCGTCTGAAAACGGCAAAACAGGTTCAGACGACGTCTCTCTGACGGCAGTGCGTTTTTCCGTTTTTTTGTTTTTCTTATTTATAGAATATGATGGAACTGCCGCATTTTGCAATAGCCCCGGACATTCGTGAAGGATGTCGTCCAAACATTCCACCAATTTCGCGCCGTCTTTAATCAGCTTATGACAGCCTTTGCTGTGCGGATTGTCTATCGAACCGGGCACCGCCATCACCTCCCGTCCCATCTCCGCCGCCAGCTTGGCGGTAATCAGCGAACCGGATTCCAACGCGGCTTCAACCACCAGCGTAACCTGCGACAACGCGGCAATCAGGCGGTTGCGGCGCGGAAAGTTGCCCGCAAACGGCCGCGTATCCAAAGGAAACTCGCTGACAATCAATCCTTTTTCGGCGATTTCATAGGCAAGGTTTTTATTGGACGGCGGGTAAATGCGGTCTATGCCCGTCCCCCATACGGCGATGGTGCCGCCGCCCGCCTGCAACGCGCCTTGATGGGCGGCGGTGTCGATACCTGAAGCCATACCCGACACGACGGGAATATCCTTTTCGCTCAACGCTCTGCCGAAATCTTTGGCAATCCGCATCGCCTGCGGCGTGGCATGGCGGCTGCCGACAATGGCGGCGGAAGGTTTGTGCAGCAGTTGCACATTACCGCGCAAAAACAAAACCGGCGGCGCGGTAATGCCCTGCGTCAGCATTTCGGGAAAATCATCATCTTGCAGCAGCAACAAACGGCAGCCGTCCTGCTTTTCCCATTGCAATGCCGCTTCCGCAGCTTTTTGCGCCAACGCCCGTTTTTCGCCGTTGCGCCAAGATTCGGCTGCCTGCTTGTGGCGCACTATCGTGGCAATTTGCTCCACAGGAGCATCCAGCGCGGCTTTCGCGCTGCCGAAACGTTGCAGCAGGAGCAAGAAGCCCTCCGCGCCGACATAAGGCGTAAACGCCAGTTGCAGCCAGGCAAGGCGGTCGTTTTCCGTCATCAATTGTGTCCCCTTGTTGTTTTCAGACGACCTTTGTTCGGGAGGTCGTCTGAAAACGGATAAATGTCAGTATTTAACGATAAAGCCGACGAACTTTAAACCGATACGGCGTTCCCGCGCCTGATTCCGGTTTCGTACCTGTTCACCGTCATGCGGATGCTGCCAAACAGCCGGCAGCCCGTTAGTAACTTTTGTAATATTTTTATATTCTACACGATACGGCAAGAAAATCTGTCATTTGAATGGTTGTCGCACATTGCCTCAAAAGTGAGTTGGTTATTCGACAAAAACGGGCGTGTTGATGGCAAACAAGGTCGTCTGAAAACATACCGCGGCGTACCGTATGCTTTCAGACGACCTCTTATCCTACTACCGCCCTACTCTTCTGCTTTTTCCGCTGCGCTGCGGCGGGAAACGCTGATGCCTAATTGTTTGAGTTTGCGGTAGAGGTGTGTGCGCTCCAGACCGACTTTTTGGGCGACACGGCTCATGTTTTGCCCTTCTTGAGCGATGTGGTACTCAAAATAGCGGCGCTCCAATTCTTCACGCAGTTCGCGCAAAGGCATATTGAAGTTGAAACCGCCGACGATTTCAGTGGCGACTGTCGCCCGTTTTTGCCCCAATGCGGCAACGACCGCCTGCTCGTGGACTTCCTGTCCGTCCGCCTCCAGCATCAGGTTTTTCACGACGCTGCGGAGCTGGTCGAAATTGCCCGGCCAGTTGTATTGGCAGAGAACAGTCAGCGAGCCGTTGCTGAATTTGACGGGCTGGATTTTTTCGCTGTCCGCCAATTCGGTCATGACTTGGTTGACCAAGAAAGCGATGTCTTCGGATTGGCTGCGCAACGGCGGGATACTGATGACGTTGCCGGAAAGCAGTTCGGACAACTTGGCATCGGCAATGGCGTCTGCCGGGCTTTCATCGGCGGCGTGGCTGCCGGCGACGATAACGCGCACGTTGTAACGGTCTGCCTTGCCGAGGATGAAACTGATGCCGTTTTGGATGTTTTTGCTGTACTGCGCGGCATCACCGAGATAAAGCGTGCCGCCCGATGCTTTTTGCAGCAGCTCCAATGGCGCATCGGCAATGAGTTCGACGCGGCTGAGTCCGACCCAAGGCGTGCCGCTTTTGTGGAAATAACGGGCAACGATTTCAAACGGCGAACCGGTTTCGCCGCTGAGCAGCACGGGTCCGCTTTTTTTCACGGCAGGCTCAAGTTGTTGCTTGAATTCTTGAATGGCGGGGCTGTTGCCGAGTTTGTCGAAGGACAAGCCCGCCGCCATCTGCATTTCGCCGTGTTTGAGGGCGCGGTCGACGGTAGAGAGCAGCTTTTGCAGGGCAATCGGTTTTTCCAAAAAATCGAGCGCGCCGATTTTGGTGGCTTCGACGGCGGTGTCGATGCTGGCGTGTCCGCTCATCATCACCACGGGCATGTTGAGCTGTCCGTTTTTCGCCCACTCTTTGAGCAGGGTAATACCGTCGCAGTCGGGCATCCATATGTCCAACAACACCATGGCGGGACGGGTCTGGTGGCGCAGTTGGCGCGCCTCTTCGGCGTTCTCCGCCAAAGCCACGGAATAACCTTCGTCTTGGAGGATTTCCGAGAGCAAGTCGCGGATACCTACTTCGTCATCTACAATTAAAATATCACTGCTACGCATAAGTTTCTACCAATCGGGGTAAGGCTATTTTCACACACGCGCCGCCTTCGTTCTGATTGCTCAGGCTGATGCGGCCGCCGTGCTCTTCGATGATTTTCTTCACAACGGGCAATCCCAGACCCGTACCTGTCGGCTTGTCGGTAACATACGGCTCGAAAGCATTATGCAGCATTTCCTTGCTGAAACCTTTGCCGTTGTTACAAACGGTCAATAAAACCTGTCCGTCGTTATCTTCACCGACGCTGACATTCACTTGCGGAACTTCTGCCTCTTCCGCCGCCTCTGCCGCGTTTTTGAAAATATTGTGCAACACCTGCCGCATGGCGGTGGTATCGGCGGAAATCGGCTGCGGCTTGTCGGACAAGTTTGGAACAAAGCGGCACGCCCCGCCCTCGTACAGCAGCAACACTTCTTCGACCAAACGGTTCAAATCGTGTTTTTCAAAATTCAGCGACGGGGCGCGGGCGTAATTGCGGAAGGCTTCGACCATTTCTTTCAATGCCGCCACCTGTTTGACAATGGTATCGGTCGAACGGCTGAGGATTTGGGCGTGTTGTTCGTCCAATTTATCATGCAATTTCCATGCCAATCTCTCGGCGGAAAGTTGGATAGGCGTGAGCGGATTGCGGATTTCATGCGCCAACCGTTTCGCCACTTCGCCCCAAGCGGCTTCTTTTTGGGCGCGGATGAGGACGGTGATGTCGTCGATCACCATTACCACACCATTGTCGTTGTCGTCGGGCAGGATGGTGGCTTTACCCAAAAGAATCCGCGCATCGTCGGGGGCGGCGTATTCGACTTGGACGGGTTTGGCGGCATTGGCGGTTTCTTCAATGGCGGCAAACACTTCGGCAAGCAGGGTCTGCTGCGGCGATTGTCCGCGCCAGTCGTGCCAGTTGCTACCCCACAGCGGCACCAATTCAATGCCCAAAATCCGTTCGGCGGCTTTGTTGAAGGTTTTCAGACGACCTTCGGCATCCAAAGTAATCACGCCCGTGGTCAAGCTTTCCAACACGCATTCGAGATAGTGGCGCGCCGCTTCTTCGCGCAGGCGGTTGTTCTCGTCGGCTTCTTTGGCGATGGCAAGCTGTTCGGTCATGTGGTTGAACAACTGGGTCAACCTGCCGAATTCGTCGTTGCGGAACACGGGGCGTTTCTGGCTGAAATCGCCCTGCGCCACCGCCCTTGCACCTTCTGCCAACGACAATACCGGCTCGACGAAGCGGCGGGCGAAATACAGCGCCATCACCAAGGCAAGGAAAATCGCCAACAGCGCGGCAACCAGCAAAGTCGCCAAAAAGAAGGTTTGCAGGCCTTGTTTGGTGTAGCTCAATTCGGCGTATTTCGCCCGCGCCGCTTCAATCAGCGTCGCATCTTGCGCCACATCCTGCGGGATGGGCTGGCGGAAAAACAAGGCGTAATCGCGTCCGTTGTGCGCGCCGATCAGCATCCAGCCTTGCGCGTACAAGACATTTTCTATGTTTTCCAAACTGCGTATCGAGCCGGTCTGCTCCAGCTTCTCCCATCCTTCTTTGTCGAGTTCGGGTTGGTTTAGTTTCAGCGGATTGACACTTTTCTCGGTTTTATGGGTTTTGACGTCGTAGAGCGAAAGCTGGGTAAAGCCGCCCGATTTGGCGGCATTTTTCAGCGCCTTGCCCAAATCGCCGTCCACAGACGCGGTGCTGATCAGGTCGATTTGCACCGGCGTGGCGTTGCTGACGGCGTTGTCCACTGCCAGATTCAATGCGGATTTACTCAAGTTCAGGCTGCGCTCGAGGGCTTCGTGGGTATCGTTGCCGAACCACGAATTAATCGTGCCGTTGATGAACTGCGCGGAAATGCCGAACAGGAACACGCCCGGCAATACCGCCACCAGCGTAAACATCCCCGACAGCCGCCGCGCAATCTGCGAACCGAACACGCCCTTGCTTTTGTCGCGCATGAGGAGCAGGACGTAGCGCGTCAAAACCGACGCCAACACCAGCATCAGCAGCGCACACAGGGCGATAATCCACCAGAAATATTCCGCCAGCGGACTGGTGCTGCCCGTTGCAATGGTCAGTCCGTAGAGCAGTCCCACCGCCGCCAACACGGCAATCAGGAGAAAGCGGCGCATGGTTTACTCCTGAGAGATAGTCAGAGACTTCCAGCCGGAATCCAAGTGCCAGTTTTTAGAAGTCAATGCGTTGATTTGGAAAGGTTTGGGCAGCTTTGCTGTTGAAAGCAGCAGGCGGATTTCGGCTTGTGTGTCTTTCGCTGCAACGCCGCTTAACGCGCCTTTGGACAGCACTTTCCAGTTGGCGACCGCCCCTACGCCGCGCAAGGCGGTCTCGAGCGTGTCGTATTCGGTGGAAAACGTGCCGACGGTTATGCGGTAGCGGTTGGTCAGCGGATGGAAGGAAAGTTTGTAGTGGATGGTGTTGTCGCTGTTGAGCAGCTGGTCAAACTTGAAGCGGTAAGACGGCATGGAAGGCGCAGAAAGCTGCCAGCTCAAAGTGAAATTCAACGGCACGCCCTGCCGGAGCGCCTGTTTGAGCTGGTCGGGCAAATCGGTGCGGAAACGGCTGCTGACGGAAAGCTGTCCGGTTTCGGTCAGCTTCGCCTCGGAGCGGGTCACGCTGATGCCCTCCGCCGCCGCATTCAGCGACAGGGCGAGCAACAGCGTTCCAAACAGCCGTTTACTGCTTTTTGATAAGCGCGTAATAAAAGCCATCTTGATGTTTGTTCGGTAAAAGCACACGCGACTCGATCAGCTCGGCATCGGCGTGGCGGTTGAGGAATTTTTGCAACTGAACGTCGTTTTCTTCGACGAACACCGAGCAGGTGGCAAGCAGCATTCTGCCGTTTTTCGTCAGGGTTTGCCAAAGCGCGTCCAGCAATGCCTCCTGCTGACGGGCGGTTTTGGCGGCATCGGTCGGACGGCGCAGCCATTTCACGTCGGGATTGCGCCGCGCCACACCCGAAGCGGTACACGGCACGTCGGCAAGGATGGCGTCGAAAGGCTTTCCATCATACCACGCCGCCAAGTCCTGCGCATCGGCGCAAGCCAGAGCGGTCGTCTGAAACCCCAAGCGGTCGAGATTGTCCTTCACCCTTTTCAGACGACCTTCATCTATATCCAAAGCGGTAACATGACAATCCGCCAGTTCCAACATATGCCCCGTCTTCCCGCCCGGCGCGGCGCACGCGTCCAAAATCCGTTCGCCGTCTTTAGGGTTTAACAGATACGCCGCCTGCTGCGCCCCGAAATCCTGCACCGACACCAGCCCTTCGGCAAAACCGGGCAGCCGGTTCACCGGCACAGCTTCTTCCAACGTTACCGCATATTCATCCAACGCCTTAGCCGAAATACCTTCCGCCGCCAGCTTTTCCAAATACGATTCGGCATTGCCGTGGCGGCGGTTGACCCGCAGCGTCATCGGCGGATGCGATTGCAGCGCGGTGGTGATGTTGTGCCAATGTTTCGGATAATGGTTTTTCAGGTATGCCACCCACCACAGCGGCAGGTTGTGCTTCGCCACATCGTCTTTTTTGCACGAAGCCTCCAGCTTCTGCCGCTCGCGCAAAAAACGCCGCAAAATCGCGTTGGCAAACGAACGGTACTGCCCGCGCCCGATTTTCGCGATACTCTCGACCGCCTCGTTGACCACGGCATGAGGCGCGTTGCGCGTGTAATGCAGTTGGTACATCGCCGCCAAAAGCAGGCTTTCGAGCTGCGGATTGTCAATCGGCTTTTTCAGCATCTGCGCGAGCATATGTTTCAAGCTGCCCAAATAACGCTGGCAACCGTAGGCAATATCCTGCAACGCGCCGTTTTCCTGCGTCGTCAGCTCGGGATGCGCCGCGCGGATTTGCGCCAACACATCCTGAAGGTTGCGCCCTTCGGCGACCGCCGCAATGCTGTCGGCGGCGAGTTTTTGGGCGAGGGACATACTCATAAATTCAATTCCTTAAATACCTGCTTCGGTTCGATTTGTTCGTTAAAAATGTAAACGCCTTACAATCGGTTCGGGCGCTGTTCGGAGCAAGATTCAAATTGTGTTAATCCGATTGCCCGCTCATGACAATATCCATATAGTCCGTTCTTTTCAACACACATAAGGATTCATCATGAATTTACGCGCCCTTTCCCTGCTTGCCGTTTCCGCCGCACTCGTTTCCGGCAGCCTGACCGCCGCGGCGGCACCGCACAAACATTCCCGCGCCATCTCCCAAGCGCAAGCCGTCAAAATCGCCAAGAAACGCGTCGGCGGCGGCCGCGTTACCGACATCGACCACAGCGACGGACGCTGGGAAATCGAAATCCTCAGAGGCTGTACCGAATACGATGTGGACGTTTCCTCACAAAGCGGCCGCGTCATCAAAGTGGACACCGACAACCACTGCGACGATTAATTGATTCTTGATAATGGATTCTTATAGGAAGCCGGACTGTATAGTGGATTAACTTTAAACCAGTACGGCGTTGCCTCGCCTTAGCTCAAAGAGAACGATTCTCTAAGGTGCTGAAGCACCAAGTGAATCGGTTCCGTACTATCTGTACTGTCTGCGGCTTCGTCGCCTTGTCCTGATTTAAATTTAATCCACTATATATCCAGCTTTTCTGTTTTCAGACGACCTCAAGCTTGCCTGAGGTCGTCTGAAAACATTTAATCTGCCGTTTTGCCTGATTCGGGACTTTCAGACGACCGCTCCGTCCCGTTCCAACAATGTCCGATAGCGTTCGGCATCCTGCGGCGAATAGCAACAGAAAACGATTTTTTCGACAGACGGACACTGTGGCAAGGTTTTTTTCAAAATCGCCAAAGCTGTTTCGGCAGCCAAATCAGCGGGGAAACGGTACACGCCTGTGCTGATACAGGGGAAGGCGATGCTGCGGATGCCGTGTTCTTGCGCCAACAGCAGGGAATTTTGATACGCCTCCGCCAGCTTGACCGCTTCGCTGCGGTGTCCGCCGAACCAAACCGGCCCGACGGTGTGAATCACAAATTTCGCCGGCAGCCGGTAGCCTTGGGTGATTTTCGCTTCGCCCGTGCGGCAGCCGTTCAACTTTCTGCACGCTTCCAACAATTCCCGTCCCGCCGCGCGGTGAATCGCGCCGTCCACGCCGCCGCCGCCCAACAACGAGGCATTGGCGGCGTTCACGATGGCATCGACTTCAAGTTTTGTAATATCGCCTTCGACTACTTCAAACACTGCCATGATCTGCTCCTAAACTTGGGGAATCTTGTCGTCAGTTCAACAAAACCAAACGTTTCCCTGCCGATATTTTCAGACGACCTCTGAATCATCAGAAGAAAGGTCGTCTGAAAATTAATCAGCCTGCAAACAGCTTCTACAAAACCGTCCCAACCTCAATCTTATGTCCTGCCGCAAACGCCGCAATCGGCATCCGTTTGCTGCCGGAAGGCTGCAATTCGGTAATCTTCAACGCATTCTCGCCGCAGGCAACAACCAAGCCGTCAGCCGAGCAAGACAACACTTCGCCCGCCCTGCCTTGTTGTGCCACTACTTCAGCCCGCCAGATTTTCATCGGTTTGCCTTGATATTCTACCCACGCAGCGGGGACGGGATTGAAGGCGCGGATTTTGCGTTCAATCACTGCCGCGCTTTCGTTCCAATCGATACGCGCTTCTTCTTTGCTTAATTTTTGTGCATAAGTAATGCCTTCTTCGGGCTGTTTGACGCTTTTCAGACGACCCTCCGCCTTTAATTGTTGCAAATCAGCAACAATCGCTTCCGCACCGAGGTTCATCAGCGCATCGTGTACTTCATTCGCCGTATCGGTCGGTTGAATGGCGTAACGGTGTTCGCTGACCACATCGCCGGTGTCCAAACCGATGTCCATCTGCATGATGCACACGCCCGTCTCGGCATCACCCGCTTCAATCGCGCGCTGAATCGGCGCCGCGCCGCGCCAACGGGGCAGCAGCGAGGCGTGGATGTTGAGGCAGCCGTGTTTCGGCGTATCCAACACGTCTTGCGGCAGAATCAGTCCGTAGGCGGCAACGACCATTACGTCGGCTTCAACCTCTTTGAGCATTTGCAGGGCTTCGGCGTTGTTGCGCAGTTTTTCGGGCTGCGCCACGCGCAAACCCAATTCCAATGCGGCGTGCTTCACGGGAGACGGGGCAAGCTGCATCCCGCGCCCTTTGGGGCGGTCGGGCTGGGTCAACACCAGCGGGATTTCAAAACCGGCGGCGGCAATGGCTTTTAAGGCGGCAGCGGCAAAATCAGGCGTACCGGCAAAGATGACTTTCATGGGGAAACTCCTTGGAAATGGGTTTCAGACGACCTATATAGCGCAACGGCAAACATTGCGACAGGTCGTCTGAAAGTTTGAAAAACAACGGCTTGCTGCCGCTTCCCCTCTTTCAGACGACCTGTTCGACCGTATCATTCGGCTTTTAGATGGTGTGTTTCTGACGTTTTTTCAGTTTGGTCTTAATCCGACCCTGTTTGAGCTGCGACAGGCGTTCGACAAAAACGATGCCCATCAGGTGATCCAACTCGTGCTGCACGCAAATCGCCAACAGCCCGTCCGCCTCCAGCGTGAATTTCTCGCCTTTTTCGTTCAAAGCCTCGACCTTGACGCGTTCGGCGCGGGTAACGGTGTCGTAAATGCCCGGCACGGACAGGCAGCCTTCTTCGTAAGTGGTTTCGCCGTCTTTTTCAATAATGACGGGGTTGATAAACACGCGCGGCTCGCTGCGGTCTTCGGTCAAATCCATCACGACGACGCGCTCATGCACATCGACCTGCGTCGCCGCCAGCCCGATACCGCGCGCTTCATACATGGTTTCAAACATATCGGCAACCAGCTTTTGGATGCGCTCATCGACTTGCTCGACAGGCTTCGCCACGGTGTGCAGACGCTCGTCGGGATATTGCAGGATATTCAGTAAAGCCATAATTTTCTCTTCGTTTTTCAATACTCGGGACGCGCATTCAAACGCGTCCGGCAGCAGATTGTGTGTGTTTTCATACAAATTTTGCGCCTGTCTTCACAATTCCCGTGATGACACTAACATTCAATGATAAAATATGCGTCAATGAATTTCTGTTCAATGCGCACGAAACGCCTATTGACGTTTTTTAAAGGGGGACGGCGGTTTTTTGCAAACTCCCGGCCATTTCATTTTCTCCGTTTATCATTTAAAGACAAACCGAATCAATTTCAAGGGGAACGGTTATGCAACAACGTATTATAACCCTGCTTTGTGTCGCGGGCATGGCAATTTCCGCCCACGCTCAAGCAGCTTCATTAAAAGTGCGCCCCGATGCGCCGCAACGCTACGTCGTGAAAAACGGCGACACACTCTGGGGCATCTCCGGCAAATATCTGTATAGCCCGTGGCAGTGGAACCGCCTTTGGGGCGCAAACCGCGGCGAAATCCGCAATCCGCATCTGATTTATCCGGGTCAGGTGTTGGTTTTGCGCTACGTCAACGGCCGCCCGCAACTGGGCTTCGAAAACGGCTCCGCAGGCAATGATGGCATTCCGGTCATCAAACTCAGCCCGCGCGTCCGCGAAACCTCTTCAGGCTACGGCATCCAAACCGTCAACGTGAACTTCTACCGCATGTTCATGCAACATCCGCAGTTCATCGACCAAATGAAGACCCAAGACGCGCCGCGCTTGATCGACGGTCCTGACAACCGCATCATGTACAGCAAAGGCGAACGCGTGTACGCCTATGGCGTGACCGAACCCGGCCGCTATCTGGTTTACCGTGCCGTCAAAGACCTGACTGATCCCGATACCCGCAAATACCTCGGACAAGAAGTCGTCTTCAGCGGCATCGTCAGCACCCTGCCCTACACCAACAGCGCGCTGGACTCCGCCTCCGACGAAGACCGCAAATACCTGAAAGACGGCGAATACTACACCCGCCTGCATCCGCTGGCGAAAGTACCGACCCAAACCGCGCAGCCTATGATTGTGGAAGAAGCCGTTTCCGAAATCCGCAAAGGCGATTTCCTGCTGAAAATGGACGGCGAAACCGAGCCTTTCCAAATCATGCCGCACGCGCCGACGCAACACATCGACGGTAAAGTCATCTCCATCCTCGACGGCGTACACGAAGCCGGACAGTTCCAAACCGTTACCCTGAACAAAGGTTCCGCCGACGGCTTGGACAAAGGCACGGTCTTGAGCATTTACAAACGCGACCGCCAAGTGAAAGTCGATTTGGAAGAAGGCAAAAAAGGCCGTAGGAGCGTAGTCAAATATGTTTCCATCCCTGCCGAAGAAACCGCATTGGCCATGGTATACCGCACCGGCGAACATCTCTCGTCCGCCATCATTTTGGAAAACCTGACCAGCATCAACATCGGCGACACCGTATCCGAACCCGGCCGCGACCTGGACAATATGTCTGACGACAAACCGCACGTCCGCAACGAACCGCAAGATTCCCACGATACGGAACACAACCAATACAATATCCACAGCAACATCAATAAATATTGATCGATTGCCGACAGCAAAACGTCGTCTGAAAATTTCAGACGACGTTTTTTATATGGGTCATAAAGGTCGTCTGAAAATGACGCCGTTTATGATATAGTGGATTAACTTTAAACCAGGACGGCGTTACCTCGCCTTGCCGTACTATTTGTACTGTCTGCGGCTTCGTCGCCTTGTCCTGATTTAAAGTTAATCCACTATAAAACACTGCACATCGACGGAAACCGCGTTTCGTTTTCACAAGAGCAAAATCCAATAATGCACCTTCAACAAGCTAACTCAATACAGCATTACGCTGTACAAGTCTGAAACAAACATTTTTTCAAACATCGAAGCTCTAGCCAAACCTTTAACTTCCCAAATGCAGCCCATCAAGTTTGCTTCTCAACAATGTTTAATACCCCACCAAACACCAAGCCAATCGGCTTTCTACCCCCTGACGAACCGCCGCATGATTACCCATCTGATTTAAAGCAAATCCACACAACCAAAACCTACGGATATAAAAAGGTCGTCTGAAACCTTTTCAGACTTCAGACGACCTCGATATCAGAATCTAAGCAATTAATCGTCGCTGGTGAATGCCAACAAGATGCGCAACAGGCTGCTGAAAATATTGTAAATCGAGATGAAAATGGTCAGGGCCGCGCTGATATGGCTGTCTTCGCCACCGTCAATCACGGTACGCACCTGCCACATAATAACCAGCGAACTGAACACAACAAACGCGCCGGAAATAGCCAGGCTCAGAGCCGGAATTTGCAGAATGAAGTTAGCAACCACTGCAATCATCAGAACCACACCGCCGATTGCCAAGAAGCGTCCGAGCGAGTTCATATTCATCGTTGTGCGGCGCGCCATTGCTGCCATCGTAAAGAATACGCCGGCGGTCATGGCTGCGGCGACACCTACGATTTGAGTACCATTACGGATAGCAAGCGCATATTGCAGCAACGGGCTGATCAACACACCCATACCGAAGGTGAAAATCATCAACAAGACAACGCCCGTATTGCTGTAACGGTTTTTCTCGATAAGGAAAATCATACCGTAGAAGAATGCCAATACAGCTACAAAACCCATCCAGCGTGCGCCGAACATAGCGTACAGGTTTAGGTTCAAAGCGCTGCTGGCAAATGCGCCGGCAATAGCGGGAATGAAAGACAAACCCAGCAGGCGGTAAGTTTTTTGCAAGACAATGTTTTGAGAAACTTGTCCTGCAAGAGGATAGTCGTAAACGTCGTTTCGCATGGCGTTTGCTCCTGAAAAAATGTGTGAAAACAAAAAGAGTCCTGATTCTATCAGCAAATTATTGGCTTGGGCATAAAAATATGCCTACGTCGCCGTTTGAGGATAAGTGGTAGCGTTCAAAGCATTTTAAAGTGCCGCACTCATAAATTTACATTAAAGACTGCTTCTGAAACCGATGCCGAATCTTTGCCTGCCCCTTTACCGTTTGATTTGATTCCCACCACTTCAAAACCGGATAAAACCAACTTCTGCAAGATAATGGATTTTGAAATTTAATGATTTGCCATAGCAAATTTGAACAGAGCCGGTTTCAGGCTGTGTAAACAACATAAGAAATAAAATAACTTCATTGATTATTTATCAACTTTCGATTTATTGTCTGTCGAACCGTTGAATGATAGGATTGCGGCGGTAAGTGTAGTGCAATCGCTCAAAATTTCATAAACGGCTGATTTCAGACGACATCAATGATGCGCAGAAAGCTGCTGTCTTCGATTTTAGCGATTCGTTATGTTTCACTTCATATCAATGATTACATAAGGAAATACAGTATGAACCGTCGTCAATTCTTGGGTGGTACAGCCGTTTCTTTGGCAGCTGCCGCCTCATTCGCCCGCGCCCACGGACATCATGACCATAAAGGCCATTCCCACGCTGCCCCTGCTGCTGCGTCCAAAACCTATGAAGCAGCCAGAAAAGCGGCTGCCCACTGTGTTGAAGCAGGTCAAATCTGTTTGGCACACTGCATCCGACTGCTGAGTCAAGGCGATACTTCAATGAAAGACTGCGCAACAGGTGTCAACCAAATGCTGGCATTGTGCGGCGCGCTGCAAAACCTTGCTACACAAAACTCTCCGCTGACCCCTTCTTTGGCAAAAGTCTGCGTCGAAGCGTGCAAACAATGTTCCGCAGCGTGCAAACAACACGCAGGCCACCACGCAGAATGCAAGCAATGCTATGAGTCTTGCCTTGCCTGCATCAAAGAGTGCGAAAAAATCGCTGCTTAATTGACGCAATAAATAATCGGCCTGCCTGTGAAACAAGCTTTGTTTTGCAGGCAGGCCGGTTTGTTTTGGATGGGAGGGCTCTCGCAAATTGATTTGAAATGTAAGTTTTGTTTGTATAGTGGATTAACTTTAAACCAGTACGGCGTTGCCTCGCCTTGCCGTACTATCTGTACTGTCTGCGGCTTCGTCGCCTTGTCCTGATTTAAAGTTAATCCACTATAGAATGTTGTGTCTTTGCCTACAAAATCTTGCCATAAATTTAAAATTTCACCCGCCTGCAAAAATCGGTATGTTTAGGATTATTAAGTTCTGTAACTCGCCCCGTTCTGAAATGAAGACAGCAGGTTGCAAGATTCCAATCTTAACCATTCCAATGGTCTTAAAATTTCTGTCAAACACCTGATTTTCACGCTTCTTAACAGACGTTTTCTTGATAAGGTCGTCTGAAAATTGCCCGACACCTTGATAAGCTTTACAATGCAAGTAATTAAAATACATCCCGCCTTATCTTCCCTTTCATGAGTTCCGTACCCTTCATCGAAATGAAAGACGTTGCCTTCGCGTATGGCGACCGTCCGATTCTGAACAATATCAATTTCAGCATTCCCCAAGGAAACTTCGCCGCCGTGATGGGCGGTTCGGGCAGCGGCAAAACCACGCTGATGCGGCTGATTACGGGTCAGATTCATCCTCAGTCGGGTAAGATTTTGATTGAAGGACGTGATTTGGCGGGTTTTTCGGCTGATGAATTGTACGAACACCGCCGCCGTATGGGCGTGTTGTTCCAACACGGCGCGCTGTTTACCGATTTGTCTGTATTCGACAATATCGCTTTTCCGATGCGAGAACTGACGCGCCTGCCGGAAGCGGTTATCCGCGATTTGGTTTTGTTGAAATTGAACGCGGTCGGTCTGCGCGGCGTGGAAAACCTGATGCCGTCCGAGTTGTCCGGCGGGATGTCGCGCCGCGTCGCACTTGCCCGCACGATCGCGCTCGACCCTGAAATCATGTTGTACGACGAGCCGTTTACCGGCCTCGACCCGATTTCCTTGGGCGTGATTGCCCACTTGATCAGCCGCGTCAATAAGGCTTTGCGTTCGACCAGTATTATGGTAACGCACGACATTGAAAAATCTTTGGAAATCGTCGATCAAGTGATTTTCTTGGCACACGGCGAAATTATGTTCTCCGGCTCGCCGCAGGAAATGCGCGAACTGGATTCGCCTTGGGTGCGCCAGTTTGTCGGCGGGCTGGCAGACGGCCCCGTAGCATACCGCTATCCGGCGCAAACGTCGTTGCAGCAAGATTTGCTTGGGTAGTTTTCAGACGACCTCGGTTTGCAGACGTCGTCTGAAACGTTTGTACCGTTGTTGCCTGAAGCCGAAATCATTTTTCAGACGACCCATCACTATCATCCTACAAGGTCGTCTGAAACCCGTTAATCCGTAATGGAAACCTATGAATTTTATCCGTTCCGTCGGGGCGAAAACCCTCGGCTTTATTCAATCCCTCGGCAGTATTACGCTGTTTCTGCTGAATATTCTGGCGAAATCCGGTACGGCTTTCGTCCGTCCGCGCCTGAGCGTGCGCCAAGTGTATTTTGCCGGCGTGCTGTCGGTGTTGATTGTTGCCGTTTCAGGGCTGTTCGTCGGCATGGTTTTGGGTTTGCAGGGCTATACGCAGTTGTCGAAATTCAAATCCGCCGATATTTTGGGCTATATGGTCGCGGCTTCGCTGTTGCGCGAACTGGGTCCGGTGTTGGCGGCGATTCTGTTTGCCAGCAGCGCGGGCGGTGCGATGACCAGCGAAATCGGTTTGATGAAAACGACCGAACAGCTCGAAGCGATGAACGTGATGGCGGTCAACCCTGTCGCCCGCGTGGTTGCGCCGCGCTTTTGGGCGGGCGTGTTTTCCATGCCGCTTTTGGCTTCGATTTTCAACGTGGCGGGGATTTACGGCGCGTATTTGGTCGGCGTAACCTGGCTGGGCTTGGACAGCGGCATTTTCTGGTCGCAAATGCAGAACAACATCACGATCCATTACGATGTAATCAACGGTCTGATCAAATCTGCCGCGTTCGGCGTGGCGGTAACGCTGATTGCCGTGCATCAGGGCTTCCACTGCGTACCGACCTCGGAAGGCATTTTGCGCGCCAGCACGCGTACGGTGGTTTCGTCCGCCCTGACGATTTTGGCGATTGACTTTGTGTTGACCGCATTGATGTTTACGGATTGACAGGTCGTCTGAAAACGAAACAAAGAACATTGGATATTCAAGGAACTTTAATGAAAAAGAATGTATTGGAATTTTGGGTCGGACTGTTTGTCCTGCTCGGCGTGGCAGCGGTCGGCTTTCTCGCTTTCCGCGTGGCGGGCGGCGCGGCGTTCGGCAATTCCGGCAAAACTTATACCGTATATGCCGATTTCAGCGACATCGGCGGTTTGAAGGCCAACGCACCGATCAAATCTGCGGGCGTATTGGTCGGACGCGTCGGTTCCATAGAGCTTGACCCGAAATCCTATCAGGCGAAAGTTCGCCTCGATTTGGACAGCAAATATCAGTTCAGCAGCGACGTTTCCGCGCAAATCCTGACTTCCGGCCTGTTGGGCGAACAATATATCGGCCTGCAACAAGGCGGCGATACTGAACCCCTCGCCGCGGGCGATACCATTTCCGTTACCAGTTCCGCCATGGTTCTGGAAAACCTGATCGGTAAATTCATGACCAGCTTCGCCGAGAAAAACGCGGCGGGTGGCAACGATGCAGCAAAAACCACCGAATAAACGTACACCATCATATTGATACTAGGACACTTAATCATGAAAAAAACCTCTTTCATCAGCGCACTGAGCATCGGCATCTTGAGCATCAGCATGGCGGTTGCCGCCCCTGCCGACGCAGTGAACCAAATCCGTCAAAACGCCACTCAAGTATTGAGCATCTTAAAAAGCGGCGATGCCAACACCGCCCGCCACAAAGCCGAAGCCTACGCGATTCCCTATTTCGATTTCCAACGCATGACCGCGCTGGCAGTCGGCAACCCTTGGCGTACCGCGTCTGACGCGCAAAAACAAGCGTTGACCAAAGAATTTCAAACCCTGCTGATCCGCACCTACTCCGGCACCATGTTGAAATTCAAAAACGCCAGCGTCAACGTCAAAGACAACCCCGTTGTCAATAAAGGCGGCAAAGAAATCATCGTCCGCGCCGAAGTCAGCGTACCCGGTCAAAAACCCGTCAACATGGACTTCACCACCTACCAAAGCGGCAACAAATACCGTGCCTACAACGTCGCCATCGAAGGCGCGAGCCTGGTAACCGTGTACCGCAACCAATTCGGCGAAACCATCAAAGCCAAAGGCGTAGACGGACTGATTGCCGAGCTGAAAGCCAAAAACGGCAGCAAATAACGCAAAGACAAGCCATGCCGTCCGTTTTCAGACGACATGGCTTTCGCACACCATGACCTTCAGGTTTTATCATCCAAGATTAAGTTGACAAGACAGCCATGCAAACCGAACTTCGCGACGGTACGCTGCACATCAGCGGCGACGTAACCGTCAAAACCCTGACCGCCGCCGCCTTTACCCGCTTCAGACAGCAATGTCGTCTGAAAGATACCCGCGCGGTCGATTTGAGCGGCGTCGGGCGCGCCGATTCCGCCTGCGTGTCCCTGCTGCTTGACGCACTGCGCCGCCCAGACGGGAAAATCACCCTGCAAGGCATACCCGAATCCGTGCGCACCCTGTCCGAGCTTTACGAAATCAAAGACTGGTTGAACCCATGAAAAAAACCACCGCTTCACTCCTATTCCTCATCGGCCTGACCTCAACCCCCGCATTTGCCGAGAACAACCCCGCCGACCCCTACGAAGGCTACAACCGCGCCGTCTTCAAATTCAACGACAAGGCCGACCAATACGTCCTCGCCCCCGTCGCACGCGGCTACCGCAAAATAACGCCCAAGCCCGTCCGCACCGGCGTGAGCAACTTTTTCAACAACCTGCGCGACGTCGTCAGCTTCGGCAGCAACGTCTTGCGCCTCGATGTCAAACGCGCCAGCGAAGACCTCGTCCGCGTCGGCATCAACACCACCTTCGGACTCGGCGGCCTGATTGACGTCGCAGGCGCAGGCGGCGTTCCCGACAACAAAAACACCCTCGGCGACACCTTCGCCACATGGGGCTGGAAAAACAGCAACTACTTCGTCGTCCCGCTGCTCGGCCCCTCCACCATCCGCGACACCGCAGGCAACGCCATTACCACCGTCTATCCCGTCAAAAGCGCCGTGTTCCACACTCCCGCAGGCCGCTGGAGTACCACCGGCTTGAACATCGTCAACACCCGCGAAGCCCTGCTTGACCTGACCGACGGTTTGGAAGACGCCGCCATCGACAAATACAGCTACACCCGCGACCTCTACATGAAAGTGCGCAGCCGCCAAACCGGCGGGACATTACCGCAAGGCGAGGATGACAATATCGACATTGACGAATTGGTGGACAGCGATGCGCCTGCCGAAGCCGGGGCAGATACCTCCAATACCTCTGCCGGCGAAACTGCCGACCTTTATTTATACACCCCTATCCAAACCGGTAACACCAGCCGATGATGCGGCAAACGATTAATCCGGTTTCCATGCAAAAGGTCGTCTGAAACCTCTTTTCAGGGTTTCAGACGACCTTTTTCTATGCCGTTTTAGAAAATCATAAGTCTGCTTGCGCAACTCACTACCAAGCCTGCGCCACATCATATAGTGGGAGACCTTTGCAAAATTCCCCAAAATCCCCTAAATTCCCACCAAGACACTTAGGGGATTTCTCATGAGCACCTTCTTCCGGCAAACCGCACAAGCCATGATTGCCAAACACATCGACCGCTTCCCATTATTGAAGTTGGATCAGGTGATTGATTGGCAACCGATCGAACAATACCTGAACCGTCAAAGAACCCGTTACCTTAGAGACCACCGCGGCCGTCCCGCCTATCCCCTGTTGTCCATGTTCAAAGCCGTCCTGCTCGGACAATGGCACAGCCTCTCCGATCCCGAACTCGAACACAGCCTTATCACCCGCATCGACTTCAACCTGTTTTGCCGTTTTGACGAACTGAGCATCCCCGATTACAGCACCTTATGCCGCTACCGCAACTGGCTGGCGCAAGAGACACCCTGTCCGAATTGCTGGAACTGATCAACCACAACTGGCCGAAAAAAACCTAAAAGTAGAGAAGGCATCCGCCGCCGTCGTTGACGCCACCATTATTCAGACCGCCGGCAGCAAACAGCGTCAGGCCATAGAAGTTGACGAGGAAGGACAAGTCAGCGGCCAAACCACACCGAGCAAAGACAGCGATGCCCGCTGGACAAAGAAAAACGGCCTCTACAAACTCGGTTACAAACAACATACCCGTACCGA
>NZ_AJMT01000013.1:0-3945 GCF_000260655.1 Neisseria sicca VK64 | reverse complement strand
ATCTACATAAATATGTGTCGGTATTAAAAAAGGTCGTCTGAAACCTAATATTCGGTTTCAGACGACCTTTTGTTTGCCATCACACTATCTCAACGTTCACAGGTACTTTCATTACTGCTGCGACTTTGGCAGTTTATCCGTCATTTCATTCTGTTGTCCCTGCGGCAATGCCAGCGGAACATTCAGGATGAACCGCACATGGTGTTGATAGGGGGTAAACACGATGGCTTTCGCTTCGGGGTCGTAGTGCAGCTTACGAGATGGGCTACCATAGCGGGCAAGGACATTCGGCAGCTCGGCGGCACGTTGGTTTTCAGGCAGTCTGTATAAGGCGAGTGCTGCCTGGAAAGCACGCTGCTGCATTTGCGTGTCTTGCAAACGGCGGGCATAGGGATCGACGTCGCCGCCATAATCTCCGTTAATAAACCGGCAGCCCAGCGCGTTACGCAGACAGGCAAGGCTGCCGTACTGCTGCCAGAAAGTTTGCGGCATTTGGGCATCCTGCGGCGCCCATACAGGCAGATCTTGCGCGAAGGCCCGCTGTGCCGGAGGCTCGCAGCCAAAAGCAAACTGTTTGCTGGCAAGTGTTCGCGAGTGCTCAGGCGAGAACAATACGGGCACGAGCCATGCAGGCATTTCTTGGTTCAGTTGGGTCGGAAGATTGGCGATGAGGGCATCCATATAGTGATACTCGAACTGCATGATACGGCAGTAGTTTTCTGCGTTGTCGGCGGTCGGTTCGAACGCGGCGGCACAGTTTTCAGGCAGCTTGCCTGCCCATTGCGGTTGTTCGGCAAGCATTGTGGCGGCGAGTCTTGTATTGTTCTGGATAATGGTGACGCCAATCATGGCAGGAATGAGTCCGCCACGCGATTGCTGTAAGGTTTTACCGGTGCGAATGTTGCGGCAGATTCGGGCAAATGCGGCTTCGGGTTTGCCGTCCAGCCAGTCCACGGCGGCAGGCGTAGTTTGGTAAACAAGATAGTGGTATTTTGGAAAGACATCCAAAATATTTAGAGCGCGCACATCCAAATTGCTGTATTGCGACAAACGGTCGGCATTGTCAAAAAGTTTGGCATATTTCGCCACAACAGCACGGTAGGCATCGGCGTGGGCGCGGACGTTTTGCAGGCAGTCTGCAATGATAGCCCCATCATTGTTTCTAGATATACAGTCGAGCCTTTGCCCTTCTGCGGCATCGTCCGAAATCAGTTTGCGGTGGCGGAGGCTTTCAGGCAGCTTGTCGTCCTCCGGCACTTTATTGCCCAGCTTTACCATGATTTGACGGCGTTCGGCGGCATCGGGAATATCGTAAGCCATCAACCACATCGCATCCGTTCCTTCACTGTCGCCGCGCGGTATTTCACCCTGCAACAGACGCTTTGCCGGCGCAGCAGCGCGGTTGTCGTACCATACGGACAGTTGGGACAAAATGCCTAAAATAAGCAGGGTTGCAACAAAGAAAGTCAGTAAGATTTTTATTTTTTTCAAGGGTTGGAAAGTTTGGGTTGGGGGTATGGGCTAATTCGACTTACAGAATACTTTGAAAATCAGCCTGTGGGAATTTTTTTGTTTACCCGTTTATACCAAAAGATGCAGCACTTTGATGCTGAAAGTATCCCGCATCGTTAAGGCAGCGATATCATCTTCCCGAAAAGTGGTTTTCTCCCCTTCAAAGGCATAATGGTAAATTTTTCTGTTTAACGTATCAAAGAAATAACCGTAGAAACAGTCTTCTTGATTTTCATCTTCTACAAAGTCGGTAATATAGATATGTTTCTGATCTATACCTAAATAATCTTTGATTTGCTGGAATAAGTGGGGAAATTCAAGTGGAAATGCCTGCGTGAGCTCTTGGATATCCTCTAAAAATACCTCGTTAGGGATATCTTGCAATTCTATGGTTTCCATTTTTCTTCCTCCTGTTTTGTATCGTTATTCTTTCAAAAGAAATAAACCACCGTAGGTCGGATTCTTGAATCCGACATCGTAGAGTAACAGTTGTGTCGGATACAAGTATCCGACCTACGGCTGCTGCCCTGCATATTGCCGCGCCAGTCGGCCAGTTCGCCCTGTGCGGCGCGTTGCCACACGGCAAAAAAGCGTTGGCGGATGATGCCGTCGAACGCATCGGATCGGGCAAACCATTGCTGCGGCGCAGTTTCGCGAAACCAAAAATCCAATACGGCACGATAATCTGAAGACGGAGCGTTCATGATTACAAACCCTTCCGCATAATCCGCTGCCCCAGCCGTGCGGAGAGGCGGTTAATCCAATAGAGCCACTTCGTTTTGCCAATCATGCTTTCAAAGCGGTTGCGTTCAAAATCACGCCAAAATTCGTCTGCCAATTCGTCGGGCGAAATTTTCAGGTGCGCGTGCCCCTTGCCTTTGTACATGGGCGTGGCGACCATGGGCGGCAGGATTTCGAACACGCGGATACCGCTGTTTTCCAATTGCCAGCGCAACACTTGCGAAAAGCTGTGTAGCGCGGCTTTGGTGGCACAGTAAACGGCGCAGGTTTCCTTGGGCACCACCGCCAAGCCCGATGATACGTTGATAACGGCGGCCTGCGGCTTGCCCGCCAGCATGGGTAGGAAGGCGCGGGTGAGCTGCACGGGCGCGGTGAGATTGACGGCGATTTCCTGCACGATTTCGTCGTCCGTCTGCTCGTCCAACCGTTTGGTGAACTGGATGCCGGCGTTGTTGATGAGGATACTGGTTTCGGGAAACTGCGCCGCCAGCCGTGCGCGGTCTTCGGCTTGGGAAACGTCGGCGACGGCATATCCGCAACGTGCGCCGTTATCGTGCAGGCTGCCTGAAAGCTGTTCTCCTGAAAGTTGTTCTACGGCTTGGCGTAGCGCGTCTTCGCGCCGTCCGACCAAAATCACGTGGTTGCCCGCTGCATGGAACTTTTTTGCCAGCGCAAAGCCGATGCCGGTGGCGCCGCCGGTGATGAGTACGGTGTGTTGTGTGGGGATCATGGGGTTTCCTTGTTTTTGGGGGGCAGGCTGCTTTTTTCAGGCTGCCTATTCTTTCAAAAAGCCGTATTCGTACACCAGTGGTTCGAGTTTGGCAGCGAGGGCGGCGTAGGTGGTTTCGAAGGGGGAGAAGTCGGTTTGCGGAGCGGCCTTTTTCAGGGCGTTGCGGATTTTATACCAGCCCGCACCGCTTTTGTCGAGCAGGTATTCGTCGCGGATTTTGCGTTCGATGTCGGCCCGGTAGAAGGCCTGCCACAGTTTCAGGCCTTCATCATACACGGCTTGGGCTTCTTTGGAGAGCAAGCCGTAGGTCGGATACTTGTATCCGACACAACCGTCCAAGATGTCGGATTCAAGAATCCAACCTACGAAACTATTAACGCAATAAATCATAATTAAATTAAATATATTATTATTGATATTTACATAAAAAAACACGATTTAATTTTTGTCCAAAGTACGATTACGCATAGAATTTAAGAACACAATATCTTTTTGGTGTGCATTTCTTCCAATTTTTGAATTTTTCAAAAAATATAACATGGGTATTTCATTTGATATTTTGAAATGTTCTTTGAAAATAGAGTTGGAGGTAAAGATGAAAAGTTTAATTACATGTGCAATGGGACTCTACGGCTACATAGAGTGGAGTGAGATGATGCCGAAGAGATGTGTATAAAGCCGTATGAATATCCCTTGCCAATAACAAAAGACCGTTTAAAAACTATGTTTTGTTTTTAGACGGTCTTTATTACGTTTTGCTACTATCAGTCATAGGTCAGAGTTTGTATCGGATAATTAGACATAACATGATCGTAAGTCGGTTACCCTCCGACTTACGATTTATTTTTCAGACGACCTTTTCCTATTTGCTAGCCTACTTCGCTCCCTTAAACCCGCGCTTCAAATGCACCATCAGCAATGCCACCGCCGCAGGCGTGACGCCGGAAATTCGGCTTGCCTGT
>NZ_AJMT01000012.1:0-3655 GCF_000260655.1 Neisseria sicca VK64 | reverse complement strand
TGAAACCATCCTTTCTTTATATGAAACCGTCTTTTTCGCATCAAACCATATATCAAACTGTAAAAATACAATAAAATCCCATATTAGACTGAAAATCACGGAGTAAACATGAAACTGAAAACCCTTACCCTTGCTACTGCTCTGCTGGCCCTGACCGCCTGCGACAACAAAGTCCAAACCAGCGTCCCCGCCGACAGTGCGCCTGCGGCTTCAGCAGCCTCCGCTGCGCCTGTCGCTTTAGTTGAGGGGCTTAACTACACCACACTCAGCACCCCCATTCCTCAGCAGCAGGCAGGTAAAGTCGAAGTCCTCGAATTTTTCGGCTACTTCTGTCCGCACTGCGCCCACCTCGAACCCGTTTTGAGCAAACACGTCAAAACCTTTAAAGACGACACCTACCTTCGTACTGAACACGTTGTTTGGGGTGATGAGATGAAACCGTTGGCGCGCCTTGCTGCCGCCGTCGATATGGCGGTCGCAGACACCAAAGACATTGCAAACAGCCATATCTTTGATGCTATGGTTAATCAGAAAGTCAAACTGCAAGACCCTGAAACCCTCAAAAAATGGTTGGCCGAGCAAACCGCTTTTGACGGCAAAAAAGTCCTCGCCGCCTACGAATCCCCTGAAAGCCAAACCCGCGCAGACAAAATGGCAGAGCTGACCAATACCTACAAAATCGACGGCACGCCTACCGTCATTGTCGGCGGCAAATACAAAGTCGAATTTGCCGACTGGGAATCAGGTATGAAAACCATAGACCTGCTTGCAGACAGAGTACGCGAAGAACAAAAAACTGCCAAATAATCCCAAAAAAGCAAACAGCCGTCCGAAACCGCGATTTCAGGACGGCTGTTTTCACAAAAAATCCGGCAAAAAACCAAGCGGGACAGAGAAACGGGCGCACATCCCCCATATCCCTTATAATATCCCCCATTCCCATTTTTTCAGACGACCTCCGACACAAAAGGTCGTCTGAAACCCAAAATACAAGAGAACACCATGAAATTCATCGACGAAGCAAAAATCGAAGTCGCCGCAGGCAAAGGCGGTAATGGCGCAACCAGTTTCCGCCGCGAAAAATTCGTACCGCGCGGCGGCCCCGACGGCGGTGACGGCGGCAAAGGCGGCAGTGTCTGGGCAGAAGCCGACGAAAACACCAACACCCTCGTCGAATACCGCTTCGTCAAACGCTACCAAGCCAAAAACGGCGAAAAAGGCCACGGTTCCGACCGCTACGGCGCAGGGGCGGACGACATCGTCCTCAAAATGCCCGTCGGCACCCTCATCCGCGACCTCGACACCGACGAAATCGTCGCCGACCTCACCCACCACGGCCAGCGCGTCTGCCTCGCCAAAGGCGGCAAAGGCGGCTTGGGCAACATCCACTTCAAATCGTCCGTCAACCGCGCCCCTAAACAATCCACGCCCGGAGAAGAAGGCGAAACCCGTTCCCTGCAACTCGAACTCAAAGTCCTCGCCGATGTCGGCTTATTGGGCATGCCCAACGCCGGTAAATCCACCCTGATTACCGCCGTATCCGCCGCGCGCCCCAAAATCGCCAACTACCCCTTCACCACCCTGCATCCGAACTTAGGCGTCGTGCGCATCGACGAAAACCACAGCTTCGTCATGGCAGACATCCCCGGCCTGATTGAAGGCGCGGCAGAAGGTGCAGGTCTCGGTCATCGTTTCCTCAAACACTTATCGCGCACCGGCCTGCTGCTGCACGTCGTCGATTTGGCGCCCTTCGACGAAACCGTCAACCCCGCCGAAGAAGCCCTTGCCATCATCAACGAATTGCGCAAATACGACGAAGAACTCTACGGCAAACCGCGCTGGCTGGTGCTGAACAAACTCGACATGCTCGACGAAGAAGAAGCGCAAGTACGCACCACCGCCTTCCTCGAAGCCATCGGCTGGGATTACCCCAAACCAGATGACCGCTTCCAATTCGACATGGAAACCCCGCGCCTCTTCCAAATCAGCGCACTAACCCACCAAGGCACGCAGGAATTGGTACACCAAATCAACCAATACCTGACCGAGAAAAAACGTATCGAAGCTGAGAAAGCCGAAGCGGAGCAGGCAGCGGCAAATGTCGAAATTATCGAACAGCAGCCTAAAACAGATACTGGCGTGTTTAAGCCAGAGTAAGGAAATAAAAAGTTTTCAGACGACCTGTTTAATGTAATATAGGGTCGTCCGAATACAGGAAAAAAAGCAAGGAAGACCATGATTTCTGATAAACAACGTGTCGAATTGGCGAAAAAGCAAGCTATGCTTAAGATTTTGTATCAGGCATGGCTAGCAGAAAAACGGAAATACGCCGTAATCACGGTAGTCGATAATGAAGGCAATCTGATCGAATATCATCCTTCCGGTAATCAAAGAACAGTAGGCCATGTCAAACAACCGGCCTAAAGCGATTTTTTACTGTGGTGCTAACGGTTCAGGCAAATCTACCCTGCGCCGCATCAACGAAATCGTACAGAGCAAACGCAGCATTACCGCCGACACCGCCCTGCGGCCCGCCACCTATTTCGGCACCGACAGTCAAAGCTGGCTCAACCTGCAAAGCCACTACGATGCCGAGCAAACCCGTGCTGTGATTAAATCGTCTGAACTTGAGTTTTACATTTCAAAAGGATTAAAAAATGGCAACTGCAAAAGATGTCGCACAATATCTTCTTAAATTAGATGAACAACATGGTGGAGAAGGTATTTCAAACCTTAAATTACAAAAACTGGCTTACTACTCGCAGGGTTTTTTTGGAGCAATTTATGATAAGCCTTTATTTAATGAAAGAGTGGAAGCATGGACGTATGGCCCCGTTATTCCTGATCTTTATCATGAATATAAATGTCATGGCAGCAACTTAATTCCATCATCAGGTATTCCAAATGAGACTTCTTTATCAAAAGAAGAGGCTGAATTGGTAAGTGAAGTATATGATGTTTTTGGTCAATTCTCAGCATGGAAATTAAGAAATATGACCCATGAAGAAAGTCCGTGGAAAGATAATGAAGACAGAGCAGGAGAGATTTCTTTTGATGAAATGAAGCGGTACTTCAAAACGAGGATTGAATAATGGGAAATAAAAAAATTAAAATACCCTCTGCTCAACAAGGAAATAGAGTTAAATATCAAGAGACTATAAATTATGATAAAAATCCACCCATATTTTCATTAGAAAAATTGCAAACTGGAAATTATTGTTTTAGCAAATTAAACCAAGAGCATAAGGCCATGTTTGCAGAGGCTATTTTTCGTAGAAAAAATCTCACATGGGAAAATATAAAAAAGGCTGATAGACATGGGTTAGGTACTGAAAAAATAGCTAAAAATTCTATTAAAGCACCCATGCCAAGGTTTATTACTGATGAGGTTGCTGACTTTTTAGTTTTCAGATACAACGGCACATGTCCAATGGTAGGTTATCGGCATAAAGATATTTTCTTCGTTTTATGGTTTGACCATAACTTCACACTATATAACCACTCTTAAGAAATTAATCCTTTTACGACCTCATAAAACCCATGCTAACCATCTACAACACCCTCACCCGCCAAAAAGAACCCTTCGCCCCCATCGATCCTAAAAACGTGCGTATGTACGTTTGCGGCATGACTGTTTACGACTATTGCCACTTAG
>NZ_AJMT01000011.1:0-2254 GCF_000260655.1 Neisseria sicca VK64 | reverse complement strand
TAGCGGACGGTTTCGGTGACGGGCAGGTACAGCATGTCGTACTGCGCATCGCGCCAGTCGGTTTCGGGCAATCCGTTTCGGGCGTTCTCTTCTTTGCTCGGCACCTTCCATTGGTGTTGGGCGATGAGTTGGCCGTTTTCGTTGTAGTCGAAGCAGGTGATGCTGTGGCGGTTGGCGGCGCGGACGAGGTTGCCGTTCGGGTCGTATTGGTAAGCGGTTTCCTGAACTTGGTCGTTATCGCGGGCGAGGGTGTGGATTAAGCGTCCCAATATATCGCGTTTGAACTCGGTAATCCGCAGCGGGGTTTGGTTGTCGAGGTCATCTGAAAGCGGGGATGCGTCTTTTTTGGGGAGGGGCTGTCCGCCCAGTTGCGCCATCAGTTTGGCGGCGAGGGAGGCGTCGTCACCGAATTCGCGCTGCTCGACCAGTTCGTTGCCGGCGTTGTAGCGGTAGCCGGTGAGCTTATGGTCGAAACCGCTTTCGGCAATCAGGCGGTCGAGGACGTCGTAGGCAAAGCGGTAGCGCGCACCGTTTTCATTGGTGAGGCCGACTAAGCGGCGGGCTTTGTCGTAATGGTAGCCGAAGGTATGGCCCAGTGCATTGGTGCGTCGGGTCGGCAGACCGTCTTGGCCGTATTCGTAGGCGATTTGGACTTAGATTGTTACAGAATAAATGTTTCAGACGACCTCGAAAAAGGGTTGAGGTCGTCTGAAAAATAGAAACCGCGTGCGTGCGTATCGCACACACCCTACGTCAGGATTGGAGGTTTCATGGGGGGCTGCTGCTTGCTGAAAGGGAACGGGGTATTTTTCAGACGGTCTTTAATGGAAATTTAAAAAAAACCGTGCATGGCTGCGCTACACCACTATACTCAAGAAATAAACGTTCCGTTCAGGTACGCTCGTTATGTGGGCTTATCTTTAACTTATCCAATTTCTTTTAATTTTTTTTCCAAATATTTAATATCTGGTGGATTTTTATTAGCCCCTTTTATTTTGTCAATCCAATGATAAGCTATTTCAGAAAATATAATACCTTTTTCAGTTAAATCATTCTCATACACGGGGTCATGTATAATTTCCCCTAAATCATCACACAACCTTACTTTTGAAAGATTGTGTTTATCATAAAAATAATAAATTTCTTTATATTTTCTTGTGATTCTATCTCCGGCTTCAACATATAAATCTTTATCCAAGTACTCGGATAATTCCTTAGGAGCTATCGCATTGTACTCAAAAGCTTCTTTGAAATTAAAAATTTCATTACTCATAATATAACCTTCTAAATAATACGCATAATTTGAGACATTGATACTTCAATTAATTCTTTTGAACCTTTTGGTTTAATACAAATTCCTCCTTTTTTTCTAATTTCTTTCTCTTTTGCCATTTGTTTAGTTTTATCAGTCTCTGGACCAGTTACCTCATAACATTTTCCAAAATTATTTTCAATTATGACAAAATTAACTCTTCGTCTAGAACCAAATTTATCTCTAACAGATTTTCCTGTCTTACAATCTCTTAAATATCTTTCTCTTTCAATTTTAGCATTAGTACCTTTAATTTTATCTTTTAAAATTCTCAGAGCTTTGGTTTCTCGAGAATCACCTAAAATTTTATTTGGAATTGGTGTACCTGTTAGACCTAAAGTATCAACCCAAAGAGTTACATTAAAACCAAACTGATAAAAATTCACACCTCCTTCCAACCCAATCGGATCCTGATTCACAAACCTGCCCGAATTCGGCTCGTAATACCTAAAGAAGTTGTAATGCAGCCCCGTTTCACGGTCGGCATATTGGTTCTGTAACCGGAAGGGTTGGTATGCACTATCCGTTACCTTGGTTTCCTCTTTCAGACGACCCCAGCCGGTATAGTTGCCGAACCATAAGAGGTTGCCGTCCTTATCGGTCATTTCTCTTGGGATGCCGATTTGGTCGCAGTGGAAGTAGCGGGTTTGTTGTCGGCTTTCTCTGTCTTCGGTTGTCCAATCGCGGACTTGCGCCAGCGGTTCGTAGCTGCCCGGATCGGTGTAGATATAGGTATACCTGCCGTCCGGGTGGATTTCTTGCAGTAAATGGCTGCCGTCCCAAACGAAGCGTGTTTGGTTTTCGAGGTCGTTCCCGCTTAAATCATGCGGGAATGACGTTTCTGAAACCTCCTGACTGGTTTTCAGACGACCTTTGCCTATCCTTCTGCCCAAGGCGTCGTAGCTGTAGGACCAAGTTTCTTTCGTGCCGTCTTTTTTGAAG
>NZ_AJMT01000010.1:0-6067 GCF_000260655.1 Neisseria sicca VK64 | reverse complement strand
TTCGATTGGGTGTTTTTCAGACGACCTTTAGAAATGACAGGTTTCAGACAGCCTTTGCAGAGTACGGCAACCTCACGACCGTCATTCCCGTGAAAACGGGAATCCAGACCTTTGGAGTTTCAGGAATCTCTAAAAATCGCCGAATCCCAAAGATTCCTAGATTCCCGCCTGCGCGGGAATGACGGATTATAGGTTTCAGACGACCTTCAAGAATTACAGCAACCCCAAACCCCGTCAAAATTTATACCTAAGCGTCCCCGACAAACTCCTCGGCTGGCCGTAGTCGTGGTACGCCGTGTCCGTACGGTAGCGTTTGTCGAACACGTTGTCGAAGTTTAGTGTCAGGTTGGCGTTTTTGGAAATGTCGTACTGCGCGGTCAGGTCGACCACGGCGAAGGATTTTTGGCGGGAGAGGACGCGGGCGCGTTCTTTGGCTTCATCGTCGTCAAACTCGATATTGCTGAGGTCACTGTATTTGTCCACAAAGGTCTTGCTCTGCCAGCGCACGCCGCCGCCGAGGGTCCAGCGGGTTTTGGGCAGGCGGTAGGTGGTGAAGAGTTTGAAGCTGTGGTGCGGGTCGTATTGGCTGTTGGGCCGGTTGCCGTTTTCTTCGCGGGTCAGGTGCGACTGCACGCCCGCGCTGATGTCCCAGCCTTCGGCGGGCGAGCCGCTAATTTCGGCTTCCCAGCCGTGGGCTTTGGTATTCGCTGCGCGGTAGTAGGTGTCGTCGTTGTCAAATTTGCCCGCTTCGACGGCGACGTTGCGCCGTTTGGATTGGAACACCGACAACGAGGCGTTCAGACGGCCTTCGAGCCATTCGCCTTTCAGTCCAGCCTCGACGGTGCGGCCGGTAATCGGATCGATGGGGCGGCGGTTGATGTCTGTTTCGCTGTTTTCGTGCGGCATAAACAGGCGGCTGTAGGAGGCGTAGGCGGAGAGGTTGTCGGTGAGGTCGTAGGTGATGCCGGCGTAGGGGGCGAAGCGGCCTTCTTTGGCTTCCGTATTCGGGCTGCCGCCAACCGGTATGGCTTGGTAATGGTAGCGGGCGTAGTTGGCGCCCAAAAGCAGCGAGAGTTTGTCGGTAGCGTGCAGGCGGGTGGCGGCATAGCCGCTGATTTGGCGTGTCGCGATGGTGTCTCCCTCCCATTTCCAGTCGTTGACGGAAGCGATGGCGGGATAGTCGCGGCGGCGTATGAAATCGTAGATGTCGTCTATGGAATAGTTGCTTTCTTGGTTTGCCCAGGCGCGTTTGTCCCGCGTGCGGTAGCCTCCGATGCCGAATACGGCTTCGTGTTTGCGCCCCCATAAATCGTATTGCCCGTTGAGCTTGAAGCTGAAGGCATGGCTGACGATATTGTCGGCCATTTTATAAAAATTGGCTCCGGCTGAGCTGTCATCGTGCCTGAGATAGTTGTATGGGGCGTCACCCATGCCGGGATTGAGGGTTTTCTCACGGTTGTAGCGGTATTCCAGCTTGGCTTTCCAGTTGTTTTCAAAGCGGTGTTCCAGTCCGGTAAAGAGTTCCGTCGCGCGTTCCCTATACCTGCTGCCTTTGATTTTGTTGTTGTCACGGATGCCGAAGCGGGTGGGGTAGCCTGCGCTGTCGTAAACGGGCAGGTCCCCGCCGTAAAATTCTTTTTCGCGCGCGCGCTGGTGGTTGATGCCGGCGTAGGCGGTGGTTTGCGGCGAGAAATCGTATTCGGCAATGCCGTAAACCATGTCGGAGCGGTCGCGTGAACCCTCGGTCCAATGCCGCCCGCCCTCGGCGTTGACCACGGCGCGGCCGCGCAGGCTGCCGCTTGGGTTGAGCGGCCCGGACACATCGGCCTCGGCATTCCAACGCCGCCATCTGCCGATGCCGACGGAAATTTCAGCCTGCTGCTCTTTGGTCGGACGCTTGCGTACCAGGTTCACCGTCGCGCTCGGGTCGCCCACGCTGCCCTGCAAGGCGGAAGTGCCGCGCACGACTTCCACCCGCTCGTACGCGCCCGAGTTCAGCAGTTGGTTGCCGTCGATTTCGGTGGTCATGCCGTCTATCTGGTAATCGTTGACCTTCTCGCCGCGCGCATACATGTTGGTTACCGCATAGCGCGAACTTGCCGGATTGCCGCTGATACCGTTGACCCATGAGAGCGCGTCGTAAACGCTGCGCTTGCCTTGGTCCTTCATCTGTTTGTCGGTTACCACGCTCACGCTCTGCGGCACCTCGCGCAGCGTCAGCGGCATCCCCGTCGCGGCGTAAGTGCCCGAAGTGGTATAGCCCTTGTTCAACGACTTCTGCCGCTTACCGCGCACGGTAACGGTGGAAAGGGTGACTGCTGCCGGTTCGGCATCAGCGGGAACGTATGCGTCCGCCGCCTGCGTGCAGACAGGCAGGATAAGTAACAGCGGCGCGCTCAAATGGTAAAACTTCATTGCTACAAATTCTCCTTTTCAAGTTCAAACAATAGATTGATAGGATTGATAATAATTTTTGTATAAAAACTGGTAATTTTGTTTCATTTTGTTTTATGCGGAAGACGGGGTAGAAAAATGCGAAACGGGCAGGACGCTATGATGCGGTGAACAGGCATAGGAAAAAGAAATGACAGAGGGTTTGTAAAAGTTTGGAAAGGGGATATTGAATACCGTCATTTCCACCCCAGTCTACGCGAAGGCAGGCTGAGACGAGAATCCAACACTTTGGATTTCTGGAATCTCTGGAAAATTACTGCTGCCCAAAAGGTCCTTCAGATCCCCACCTACACGGAAATGATGAGTTGTAAATTTCAGACGACCTTTACTTTTGTAGCAGCTCGTCAATTCGCTGTTGAATTGGGTTAAATTGGCAAACAAGCGTCGGAATTTTGTTACACTTTGGGTTCTTTACACTTCACACTTACACATCACACAAGGAGGCTTTATGGCATTAATGGACAGTTTGTTGAACGTGGCGGCGCAAGCCTTGGGCGGCAAAGACGAAAACGGACAAAACTCGCTGACCGAAATGGCGATGAATTTGGTACAACAGCAAGGCGGCGTGGGTAATCTGATTAATCAGTTGCAACAAGGCGGGTTGGGCGATGTATTAAATAGCTGGGTTTCCAACCAACAAAGCAATCTGCCTGTATCCGGCAGCGATTTGCAAAACGCTTTGGGCAGCGATGCCATCAGCCAAGTGGCGCAAAAATTCGGTCTCGACAGCCAGCAAGCCGGCGATATGTTGGCGCAGATTCTGCCCAATCTGGTAGACAAAGCCACGCCGAACGGTTCGGCGCAAGATGCGGACGGATTCGGTTTGGACGATATTGCTTCGGCGATATTGAAAAACTTCACCAAATAAGCAGCACGAAAAATACAAAAAGGTCGTCTGAAAAACGTTTTCAGACGACCTTTTTGTATGGTTCAAATTATCTCTTACTTCTTCGCCGCCCTTCTCGCGCGGATAACTTCAATCACGCCCGGCAGGATGGAAATCACGATAATCGCGACCATCACTAAAGCCAGATTGTTTTTGACAACCGGAATATTGGCGAAGAAATAGCCGGCATAGGAAAACGACAAGACCCACAATACCGCGCCGATGATGTTGTAGCGGATGAAAGTGCCGTAGTGCATACTGCCCATGCCTGCAACAAACGGGGCGAATGTCCGCACAATCGGGACGAAGCGGGCGATGATGATGGTTTTACCGCCGTGTTTTTCGTAGAACGCGTGGGTTTTCTCCAAATACGACTGGCGGAAGATTTTGGAATCGGGGTTGGCAAAGAGTTTGCGCCCGAAAAATTTGCCGATCATGAAGTTAGCGGCATCGCCCAAAATCGCGGCGGCCAAAAGCAGCGCGATCATGACATGAATATTCATGCTGCCGACCGCGGCAATCCCGCCCGCGGCAAACAGCAGCGAATCGCCCGGCAGAAACGGCGTAACCACCAAACCGGTTTCGCAGAAAATAATCAAAAACAACACCGCGTAAATCCATACGCCGTATTGCGCGGAAATCTCGACCAAATGCTGGTCGATGTGGAGGATAAAATCAATAAGGGTCGAAATCACGAAATCTTCCTGAAATGAAAAAGACAGGGGTCGTCTGAAAACAGACGCGTCGCCAAATGTCTGCCATTGTATATGAAACCCATGCCGCGCGCCCCTTTTTCAGACGACCCCGCGCCTTGATACGCGCTGACAAAACAACGTACAATAAACCCGATTCCAACCCATCCGGTATGCCTTTGTGAACCAGCTTATTTTCGACTTCGCCGAACGCGGCTATCCCGGTTTCGACAAATTCCTCGGAACGGAAAATGCCGAACTGGTCTATGTGTTACAGCATAAACACGACCCGTTTATCTACGTCTGGGGCGAAGAAGGCGCGGGCAAGAGCCACCTGCTGCGCGCGTGGGTCGCCCAAGCGCTCGACGCGGGGAAAAAAGCCGTCTATATCGACGCTGCCGCCACGCCCCTGACCGAAGCCGCCTTTGAAGCCGAATACCTCGCCATCGACCAAATCGAAAAACTGGGCAACGAAGAACAAGCCCTCCTGTTTGCCGTATTCAACCGCTTCCGCAACAGCGGCAAAGGCTTTCTGCTGTTAAGCTCCGAACACACGCCCCAACAGCTCGTCATCCGCGAAGACTTACGCACCCGCATGGCGTACTGCCTCGTTTACGAAGTCAAACCCCTGACCGACCAAGAAAAAATCGACGCGCTCGTCAGTATGGCGGCGGCACGCCAAGTGACCATAGACCCCGAAATCTTCGAATACCTGCTCAACCACTGGCGGCGCGACATGGACAGCCTGATGCAGATGCTCGACACGCTGGACAACTACGCCGTTACCATGGGCAAACGCATCACCCTGCCGCTTCTGCGCCAGCTTTTGAAACAACAGGAAACCCAATGAAAAACCTCGCCATCTTCGACCTTGACAACACCCTCATCAACACCGATTCCGACCATTCATGGCCGCAATACCTCATCAAAAAAGGGCTGGTTGACGCTGCCGAAACCGAAGCGCAAAACGAAAAATTCTACCGCGACTACCAAAACGGCTGCCTCGACATCGACGCCTTCCTTAAATTCCACCTCGCTCCGCTCGCCCGTTACAGCAAAGAAGAGCTGGCGGAATTTCACCGCGAATTTATGGCGGAGTTCATCACACCCTACATCTCGCCCATGCAGCGTATGCTGGTGCAGAGCCACCAAATGGCGGGCGACGAAACCCTCGTTATCTCATCGACCAACGAGTTCATCATCACCCCCATCTGCCACCTTTTCGGCATCACCAACATCATCGGCACCCAACTCGAAACCGGTGTCGACGGCCGCTACACCGGCAACTACATCGGCACGCCCAGCCTCAAAGAAGGCAAAATCACCCGCCTGAACCAATGGCTCGCCGAACGCGGCGAAACGCTCGAAAGCTATGGCAAAACCTATTTTTACAGCGATTCCAAAAATGACCTGCCGCTGCTGCGCCTCGTCAACGAACCCGTCGCCGTCAACCCCGATGCCGAGTTGGAAAAAGAAGCCAAAGCAAAAGGTTGGCCGATATTGAACTTCAAATAAGTAAAACCACACCCGCCGCCCAAACGGGCGCAACTCCGTAGCGTGGGCTTAGCCCACGAAAAACAAAGGTCGTCTGAAAACAAATCAAAAACAACCCCCTAAACCCGCTACAAATCTACAAATAAGGAAAACAATATGTCCATCCGCGCCATCATCCCCGCCCTGCTGCTTGTCTTCGTCCTACCCGCAACCGCGCAAACCGTCAACCCGGCAGAATACGCCCCCGCATCCCAAAATCCCGCACAACCCATCAAACCCGTCAAACTGTCCATCTTGGTTTCCCCTGAAGGCAAAGCCGTAGAAGTCAGCATCCTCGAATCCAGCGGTTATGAAGGACTTGACGAAACAGCCGTGGCAACCGCCAAAAAAGACAAATACAAAGCCGCCGGATACTGGGTGAAATATAAAGGAACCATCGAGTTTAAAAACCAATAGGTCGTCTGAAATGTCCGCATTCAAACCCGTCATCGTTACCACCACCGCCCCGACCCGCGAAGAAGCCGAAAAAATCGGCAACCTG
>NZ_AJMT01000009.1:0-36617 GCF_000260655.1 Neisseria sicca VK64 | reverse complement strand
AATCAGGACAAGGCGACGAAGCCGCAGACAGTACAGATAGTATGGAACCGATTCACTTGGTGCTTCAGCACTTAGAGAATCGTTCTCTTTGAGCTAAGGCGAGGCAACGCCGTACTGGTTTAAAGTTAATCCACTATAACGGGCAAACAAAGCATCATGTTATTGAAATCCGCCATACAAAAAGGTCGTCTGAAACATTTTTCAGACGACCTTTTGACAAACAGGGAATGCGGATTATGCGTTGCCTTCTTGTTGTTGCTGGTACATGGCTTCGAAGTTGATCGGAGCGAGCAGTACGGGCGGGAAGCCGGCGCGGGTTACGCTGGTGGAAATGGCTTCGCGAGCGTAAGGGAAGAGGATGTTCGGGCATGCTACGCCTAAGAGCAGTTGAACGTCTTCTTCAGGGATGTTTTCCAAACGGAAGATGCCGCTTTGGGTTACTTCGTTGAGGAACATGGTACGCTCGGCGTTGAGTTTGGCGGTTACGGTAACGGTTACGTCAACGTTGTAGTAGCCGTCTTCCAGCTTCTCGCTGTTGGTGGAAACGCGCATATCGACTTCAGGCTCGCCTTGTTCCAAAAAGATTTGGGGGGCGTTGGGCACTTCCAAAGACAGGTCTTTGACGAACAGGCGTTCGATGCTGAATACGGGTTGCAATTCTTCGCTCATTTTGTTTTCCTAGTTGGGTTTAAAGTTACGGGTTTAATAAAGAATCCAGCCTGCCTTCGCGGTGCAGGCCGTACAAATCGGTAAAACCGCCGACATGAGTATCACCGATAAAAATTTGCGGTATGCTGCGCTGCCCTGAAAGCTGCTGCATTTCGGCAAAGGCTTCGGGGCTGCGGTCGACGCGGATTTCGTTGATTTCGGCGACGCCCAGCGAATGCAGCAGCTTTTTAGCCATGGTGCAGTAGGGGCAGAACGCGCCTGTGTACATCGTAACGGTTTGCATGATTGTTTTCAGAGTTCTAATGGGGTTCACTATATGGGCATATGGTTTATTTTACAATACTTGAAATCGGCTATTTTGCCTGAATCTTTGTTTTCAGGGCGTAAGGGCTGTCTGCCACCCATGTGCCAAAACGCCGTTTTTAAAGTATGATAAACGGCAATCCGAACCGCTTTTGCCATTTATTTTCAATAAAACCGACGGCAAGCGGATGGTAGATTAAATTTGAGTCAGAACAGCAACACAATCAGCCGATTATTTCCGGGTTTGGGCAGCATCAGTCTGGTTCAAATTTAATCTACTATTTTTCTTATTAAAAATTAGGAACTAAAACCATGCTTTCAGGAATCCCCATCCCGAAGGACGCCGTCCGTCCGCCCGAAACCGTGCTCGTCAACATCACCCCGCAGGAAACGCGCGTGGCAGTGTTGGAAGAAAACAATATCTGCGAGCTGCACATCGAACGCAACAGCGGCCACAGTCTGGTCGGCAATATTTATCTGGGCGTGGTGCGCCGCGTGCTGCCCGGCATGCAGAGTGCGTTCATCGACATCGGTTTGGAACGTGCCGCGTTTCTGCACATCGTCGATGTCCTCGAACAACGCCGCAACCCCGAAGAAACCCAACGTATCGAGCATATGCTGTTTGAAGGGCAGTCGGTTTTGGTGCAGGTCATCAAAGACCCGATTAACACCAAAGGTGCGCGCCTTTCCACTCAAATTTCGTTAGCGGGGCGTTTCCTCGTCCACCTTCCGCAGGAAGACCACATCGGCATTTCCCAGCGCATCGAAGACGATGCCGAACGCAACAGCCTGCGCGAACGCCTGACTAATCTATTGCCCGAAGACGCGTGCCACGGCTACATCATCCGCACCAACGCCGAAAACGCCACCGACGAGCAGCTTCTGTCCGATATCCACTACCTGACCAAAGTATGGGAACACATTCAAGAACAAGCGAAAATCCAGCCGCCGGAAACCCTGCTTTATCAGGATTTGCCGCTAAGCCTGCGCGTGTTGCGCGACATGTTCAGCCTCGACACGCAAAAAATCCTGGTTGACTCAACCGAAAACCACCGCCGCATGACCCGTTTTGCCGAGCAATACGTCCACGGCGCATTAGGCAAGATAGAGCTGTTTAAAGGCGAACGCCCGCTGTTTGAAACCCACAACGTCGAGCAGGAAATCAGCCGCGCCCTGCAACCGCGCGTCAACCTCAACTTCGGCAGCTACCTGATTATCGAGTCCACCGAAGCCATGACCACGATAGACGTGAACACCGGCGGCTTCGTCGGCGCGCGCAACTTCGACGAAACCATCTTCCGCACCAACCTCGAAGCCTGCCACACCATCGCCCGCGAATTACGGTTGCGCAACCTTGGCGGCATCATCATCATCGACTTCATCGACATGGCGCAGGAAGCGCATCGCGAAGCCGTGTTGCAAGAGCTTGCCAAAGCCCTTGCCTTCGACCGTACCCGCGTTACCCTCAACGGTTTCACCAGCTTGGGTTTGGTCGAATTGACGCGCAAACGTTCGCGCGAAAACCTCAGCCAAATCCTCTGCGAACCCTGCCCGTCCTGCCAAGGCAGGGGTCGTCTGAAAACGCCGCAGACCATCTGCTACGAAATCCAGCGCGAAATCGTCCGCGAAGCCCGCCGTTACGACGTGCAGTCCTTCCGCATCCTCGCCGCGCCCAACGTCATCGACCTCTTCCTCGACGAAGAGTCACAATCGCTGGCGATGCTCATCGACTTTATCGGCAAACCGATTTCGCTGGCAGTCGAAACCGCCTACACGCAGGAACAATACGATATTGTGTTGCTGTAAAGACAAAAGGTCGTCTGAAAACAGAATCGGGGTTTTCAGACGACCTTTTGGCAAAATCGGCAGACCATTCAAGTGCAATATTCCTTTAGAAGAAAATGTCCACCATACCCGGCAGAACCCACGCCGAAGGAAACCCAATCAAGTACGGAAAAGCAACAAAAGGTCGTCTGAAAACCAGCCGCCCCTTTCAGACGACCTCCCGCTAAACCCCTCCTAATTTTCCCCTGCTATCCTCCCATTAATTAAGGAGAACACCATGCGTGTATTGCTTGCAGAAGACGACCACATGATTGCCCAAGCCGTAGCCGCCAACCTCAAAGACAGCGGCTATGCCGTCGATTGGGTCAAAAACGGCAGCCAAGTTTCCACCGCCCTTCAGGCGCAGAACTACGACTTGCTGCTGCTCGACCTCGGCCTGCCCGGCAAAGACGGGTTGGACGTCCTCACCCAAATCCGACACGAAGGCAGCAAAACCCCCGTCCTCATCGTTACCGCCCGCGACGACCTCCACAGCCGCCTCAACGGACTGGACGGCGGCGCCGACGACTACATCGTCAAACCCTTCGACATGGCGGAGCTGCAAGCCCGTATGCGCGCCGTCCTGCGCCGCCACAGCGGCCACAGCCAAACCCTATTAACCAACGGCGCGCTCACCCTCAACCCCGCCACCTACCAAGTCGAAGTCAAAGGACAAGACAAACCCGTCCTCCTGAGCAACAAAGAATTTGCCGTCCTCCAAGCCCTGATGATGCGTCCCGGCATCATCCTCTCCCGCAGCGACCTTGAAGATAAAATCTACGGCTGGGGCGAAGAAGTCGAAAGCAACGCCGTCGATTTCCTCATCCACGCCCTACGGAAAAAGCTCGGCAAAGAACACATCCAAAACGTACGCGGCGTAGGCTGGCTGGTCGCCAAAGAGGTCGTCTGAAACCCCAATCCGCGCATCCATGCCCGCCCATGCCATAACCAATATAGTGGATTAACTTTAAATCAGGACAAGGCGACGAAGCCGCAGACAGTACAGATAGTATGGAACCGATTCACTTGGTGCTTCAGCACCTTAGAGAATCGTTCTCTTTGAGCTAAGGCGAGGCAACGCCGTACTGGTTTAAAGTTAATCCACTATAACAAAACCTAAAACAGCCTCACCAAACACACTATGCATCACTTCATCCAGACCCTCAAACAATCGCTGCAAGTCCGTATCAGCATCGCCCTGATACTGATGTTCCTGCCTTTGTCCATCATCGCGGGCGCATTCTCCTATTACCAAACCTACCATGAAGCCGAAGAGCTTCAGGACGACCTGTTGCGCCAAACCGCCGCCTACATCAACCCCAAAACCACCGACTACACAAAAATAGGCAGCGAAAACCACATCCTCATCCAAACCTTCGGACAAGAAGACACCGTCCCTTTGTCCGACACACTCGGCGAAGGATTCCACACCATCAAAGGCGGCGTTGATGACGACGACGATGACGATGATGACGACGAATACCGCGCCTACATCCGCCAAACCCCGCAAGGCAAAATCGCCGTACTCCAAGAAACCGAATACCGCGACGACCTCGCAGCCACCGCCGCCTACCAAAGCGTCCTCCCGCTGCTCATCGCCCTGCCCCTCATGATCCTGCTGACCGTATGGATCACCTACCGCGCCATGCGCCCCGTCAAAACCCTTTCCGCCGCCCTCGGCAAACGCCGTTCAGACGACCTCTCGCCGCTGGACGGAGAAGGCGTGCCCAGCGAAATACAAGGCTTCGTTACCGCCATCAACCAACTGCTGCAACGCACAGGCGAAAACATTCGCCGCCAGCAACGCTTCATCGCCGATGCCGCCCACGAACTGCGCAGCCCCTTGACTGCCCTCTCCCTTCAAGCAGAACGGCTCACCAAGCTGCCCCAATCGGACGAAGCCCGCGAACAGACCGGACTCATCCTCCAAAGCATACAGCGCAACCGCCACCTGCTCGAGCAGCTCCTGACCCACGCCCGCGCCCAAGGCTCCGAGACCCAACGCAACCTGACCGACATCAGCCTGCAAGCCCAGTTCCGCCGCGTGCTGCAAGAACTCATGCCCCTTGCCCTTAACAAACAGCAAGACATCGGCGTCGCCGTCGAAAACGACATCCGCATCCGTGCCGACGACACCGAAATCTACACCCTCATCAAAACCTTCACCGACAACGCCATCCGCTACACCCCCGCAGGTGGCCGCATCGACATAGGTTTCAGCGAGACCCCGACCACCCTCGCCATCTGGGTGGAAGACGACGGCCCCGGCATCCCCGCCGCCGAACGCAGCCGCGTAACCGACGCCTTCTACCGCATACTCGGCACGGAACAGCAAGGCACCGGACTCGGACTCTCCATCGCCGATGCTATCGCCAAACGCTACGGCGGCAAACTCATCCTCGCCGACAGCCGCAACTTCGCCCACGGCCTGCTGATACAGGCGCAATTGGATAAAAGGCTGCTCAAAGCAGACTAAGCACACAAAAGTCGTCTGAAATCCGTTTTCATACGACCTTTTCCTATGTTCCATCCCTCCATCCAAATATCCGCATCACAACAAGCCCCCTCTTCCTAAAACACAGGTTTCCCATCCCCGCCGTCCCTGCCCAAGCCATCAAACAACGCGACGTCGCAGCAAAAATATCGCCAACCCTTCCGAAAATCCGGCTTCTGCCACATTCGGTTAAAGAGCATCAATAAATGTAGGTCTCTGAAAATATGATTAATATTCTCGGAGTAATGTATATTGTTTGCAAATCATTATCAAAAAATATTAGAATATACGCTCTTGATTTAACGCAATACCCCTTAATCACTCAACTAGAGGAAGAACATGAAATCCCCCCATTCCCCCGCCTTCCGTTTCAGCATCATGGTGCTGGCACTGTCTTCAGGTTTTGCCCATGCAGACAACGTTCGCCCCGAAGCGACTGCCGAACTGAAAGAAGTCGTCGTTACCGGTACTGCCGTGCCGACCCGCGTTACCCGCAACCAGCTTGACCGCGAAACTTCGACCGATTTGAAACAAGTCATGAAAGACCAAATCGGCATGGATGTCGGCGGCGGCAATGGCGTGGCACAGTTTTACAGCATCCGCGGCGTCGGCGAAGACAAGATTAATCTGGAAGTGGACGGCACCAGCCAATCCACCAAAATTTTCCACCACCAAAGCCGCTTCCAGCTTGACCCCGCTTTAGTGAAAAGCATCAACGTCGAAAAAGGTACGGGCGCGGCGAGCGCGGGTTTGGGCGCGGTTGGCGGTACCATCCGCGTAACGACGGTTGATGCGAAAGACCTGCTGACCGACGGCAAACCTTTCGGTTTCAAACTCGGCGCGGGCTTGAGCAGCAATAAAGGCTCAACCGGCAACGCAGCGGTTTACGGCTATCAAAACGGCTTCGATGCCCTGTTTGCAGGCAACTTCCTCAACAACCGCGACTACAAAGACGGCAACGGCAATGTCAACCGCGGCAGTCGTCTGAAACAGCACAGCTACCTCGCCAAACTCGGCTACGACTTCAACGACGACCACGGCATCCGCCTGACCTACCGTCAGGAATACCAAAAAGGCAACCGTACCGACAAAGCCGAGTTCCAAAACGTTGACAGCTACGTCGGCGTGGACGGTACTTACCAAAAAGAGCAATCCTACAATCTGGAATACCGCGGCCGCAACGTTGGCTTCCTCGACAAAATCGACGCCAACGTCTTCCAAATCAACACCGACGACACCAAGCCGCCTAAAGGCGCGCCTTCCCCGAAAGCCCATGCCTCCGGCACGGCTCAAGGCGGCGTTCCCATCGGCCAGCTTGAGTTAAGCAAAATCAAAGCAACTGGCGCCAACCTGAACCTCGCCAGCTCCTTCGGCGACGGACACATGGTGAAATACGGCGTCAACTACCGCCACGAAACCTCCGAGCCGTCCGACAAAGGCGCATGGTTGAAGATTCTCGGCCTGTATGACCGCGACAAAGAGAAGAAATCCGAATACGGCGTGTACGCGGAAGGCATCTGGAACCTGCACCCCGTTACCCTGACGACCGGCCTGCGTTACGACCATTTCAAATACAACGCCGCCAGCAAACAAAGCGCGTCGCACGGCCAGCTCAACCCCAGCATCGGCGCGATTTGGGACATCAACGACAACTTCTCGCTCTTGGCAAACCTCAATCAGGCAAGCCGTGCGCCCCGTCTGAACGAAGCCCTGTTGGCTAACGAACGCGCAGGCGCCGCAGCCGATTTGGACAGCAACCTCAAAGCCGAAACCGCCCGCCGCGCCGAACTGGGCTTCAAATGGCGCAACGACAATTTCAACGTCAGCGGCAGCGTGTTCCACCAACGCATCAAAGACCTCATCGTCTATCGTTGGGCAAAAATCAACAACAACACCGCCTCCATCACCGAACGCGGCAAGATTTACAACGGCGGCACGCTCAAAACCTACGGCTACGAACTTGACGCATCCTACCGCTGGGGCGGCCTGACCGCGCGTGCCGGCGTGTCCTACGTCAAACCCCGTCTGAACGGCGAAATGTACTACGGCGAAAGCCCGATTCAAGCAGAAGACCACGAAAGCTCGTTCACCTTCTGGAACACCGGTCGCCAATGGCTGACAGGCTTGTCTTATCAGTTTGAAAACCCCAAACTCGAAATTGGCTGGCGCGGCCGCTACGCCCAAAGCGTGAAATACACCGACGTCGCCCGCGGACAAGGCACGATTCACGGCAAGAAATCAGGCTACGGCGTACACGACATCTACGCCAACTGGCAGCCGCTGAAAAAAGACAACCTGAACGTCAACTTCGCCGTCAACAACATCGGCAACAAACAATACCGTTCGCACAGCCAACGCTTCCCCGACGGCAACGGACGTACCCCCTTCTACGAGCGCGGCCGCGAGTTCGCCTTGGGCGTGAATTACCGCTTCTGATAGAAACGTTGACAAAAGGTCGTCTGAAACCTGATTTTTGGGTTTCAGACGACCTTTTCGTTATGGAGAACAAGCAATGGACTGCGAACACTGCCCGAAATCCGTTAAAATACCGCATCCTTATTTTCAGACGACCTCAAACCATGCTGGTACTCGGAATCGAATCATCCTGCGACGAAACGGGCGTTGCGCTTTACGACACCGAACGCGGCCTGTTGGCGCACCATCTTCACACCCAAATGGCGATGCACGCCGAATACGGCGGCGTTGTCCCCGAACTTGCCAGCCGCGACCACATCCGCCGCGTCGTCCCGCTGACGCAGGGCTGTTTGCAGGAAGCGGGCGTTTCCTATGACGACATCGATGCCGTCGCTTACACCCAAGGACCGGGCTTAGGCGGCGCGCTTCTGGCGGGTTCGGGCTACGCCAACGCCTTGGCGTTTGCCTTGAACAAACCCGTCATTCCCATCCACCATCTCGAAGGCCATTTGCTCTCCCCGCTTTTGGCGGACGACAAACCCGAATTTCCGTTCGTCGCCCTGCTGGTTTCGGGCGGGCATACGCAGTTTATGGCGGTGCGCGGCATCGGTGATTACACGCTGATGGGCGAAAGCGTCGATGACGCGGCGGGCGAGGCATTCGACAAAACCGCCAAACTCTTAGGGCTGCCCTACCCCGGCGGAGCAAAGCTGTCCGAACTCGCAAAGCAGGGCAAACCCGACGCCTTTGCGTTCCCGCGCCCCATGCTCCATTCGCACGATTTGCAGATGAGCTTCTCCGGTTTGAAAACCGCCGTGCTGACCGCCGTCGAAAAAGTCCGCGCCGAAAACGATGGCGAAATCCCCGAGCAAACGCGCAACGACATCTGCCGCGCGTTTCAAGACGCGGTGATCGACGTCCTCGCCGCCAAAGCCAAAAAAGCCTTGTTGGATACCGGTTTCAGAACTTTGGTCGTCGCGGGCGGCGTCGGTGCGAACTGGAAGCTGCGCGACGAATTTTCCCGCTTGAGCGTCAAAAAGCCGTCTGAAAAAGGCAAACCCAAGCCTAAGGAAGAAAAAATCAAAGTCTGTTTCCCACCCATGGAATACTGCACCGACAACGGCGCGATGATTGCCTTCGCCGGCGCGATGAGGTTGCAGGAGCGGCAACCCGCGGGGGCGTTCAACGTCAAACCGCGCTGGCCGCTGTCGGATATTGTGAAATAGTGTGTAACAAAGACAAAAGGTCGTCTGAAAACGGTTTTCAGACGACCTTTTTGCATGGCTTTAAGTAGAACGATCAACAGCAGATTCAACCGTTCCAATAATACCGGACAATGTGGAAGAACACGGGTGCGGCGAAGCAGATGGAATCTACGCGGTCGAGCATACCGCCGTGGCCGCGTATCATGTTGCCCCAGTCCTTGACGCCGTAGTCGCGTTTGATGGCGGACATCACCAGCCCGCCGAAGAAACCCATCAGGCAGATGACAAAACCGATAGCGGCGGCTTGTCCGTAGCTAAACGGCGTTATCGGCGACAGCAGCGCAGCGAGCGCGGTGGCAGACAAAATGCCGCCGACCGTGCCGGATATGGTTTTAGACGGAGAAAGCGACGGCATGATTTTGGCACCGCCGACCAGTTTGCCCCAAACGTATTGCAGCACGTCCGAAGCCTGCACCACGAAAATCAGGAACATCAGCAGCAGGATATTGCCGCTGCTGTCGAAATCGTCCAAGTTCAGGAACATCAGGGCGGGAACGTGTGAAAGGCAGAAGATGCAGATCATCGACATCCACTGCGTTTTGGCGGCGCGTTCGAGGAAATGGGCGGTTTGCCCGCTCAGGCTGGCGATAATCGGCAATACCAAAAAGCCGTACACGGGGATGAAAATGCTGAACATGCCGTACCAGCCGTCATAGACGAAATAATATTGCACCGGCAGTAGCAGGTAGAAACACACCACCATGCTGTAATAATCGCTGCGGCGGCGATAGACGAGGGTCATAAATTCGCGCAAAGCGGCAAACGAAATCAGAAAAAACAGCGCCACCGTCCCCGTTTTGCCGAACCAAAATGCGACCAGCAGCACCAGCGTCATCAGCCACCAAGCGTAGATGCGGGCGTTGAGGTTGGAGATGGTGGCATTGTCTGCGCCGTTTTTGCGTTTCAGCCATTGCCCGATGACGCTGGCGAAAATCAATATGGCAAATACGCCGGTAAAGATATAGCCTGCCTGCGGGGTCAGATGGGCGGCGGTTTGTTCGGTAATGATTTGGCTGGACGTGTTAACAAAGCTCACGATGCAGCTCCTTTGTTTTGGTGAGACTCGTTGCACTCGTTTTGGCGAAACCCACTTCGTTCATTTTGGCGAAACTCGTTGCACTCGTTTTCAGACGACCTCAACGCCAGCAAAGCTTCGCGGGTGCGTGTCAGGAAAGTGTCTTTGTCTTCATCTTCGTGCAGGGTCAGCGGTTCGCCGATGTGGACTTCGCACAACAACGGCACGGGCAGCACTTTGCCTTTGGGCAGGACGCGGTTGATGTTGTCTATCCATATCGGCACAAACTCAGTATCCGGCTTGCTTTTCGCCAGATGGTAAATACCTGATTTGAAGGGGAGTAGGATTTCGTTTTCGTCCGTATTGCGTGTGCCTTCGGGGAAGATAATCAGCGAATCGCCCGCTTGGAGCGCGTGGTTCATCTGTTCGGTAATCGACTGCGGATTGTCGCTGTGGCGCGGAATCAAGAGCGCGTTGAAGACGTTTTGGATGATGAAACGCTTGAGTTTGTTGGTCAGCCAGTAATCCGAGCCGGCAACGGGACGCGTCGAAAGCCGCCAGCGGCGCGGCAGGGAAATCCACACCAGCAAAAAATCGCCGTGGCTGCCGTGATTGGCGTAATACACTTTCCGCTGCGGATTGAACGCCAGCTCGCGCGGACTTTTGGGGCGGACGCCGGTGAGGAAGGATACCGACAGGCATAATGCTTGGTCGGTCAGCCATGCAAGTTGTTTTTTAAGAAAATTTTTCATAACATCAGAGGATTTGGATAAGGAAAACTGCCGCTTGCGCAGCGGTCAGGTAAAGGCTTTTGCGCCACAAGGCAATCGCGCCCGCCACACGTTCCGGCAGGGAGGGGTCGTCTGAAACGCGGCGCAAGCCGGTTTGCCGTAAGACTTGGTCGAAGGCTTCAGGGCTGTAGCGACTATCGGCAAAATCTTGGAACACGCGGCAGTCGAATTCGATGCGGATGTGGTAGTACAACAGTATCGCCGCCAAGACAAGCTGCACCGCCGACCACACGCCGCCGCGTTGCGCGGACAAAGCGAATAGCAAGGCATTGAACACGGCGGTATAGCGGGCGGTGGCAAGCAGGCGGGCGGTAATCAGGCTGTCAGTGGAATTGTCCATTCACCTTCCTTTTGGGTATGGAAACCGTCATTCGGGGCATATCATGTCCAAGGGTCGTCTGAATTTGTTATCGGGATGGCACAGGCTTACCTAAAAACAAATTCTTTTCTGCAATCAAAATATAAATGGCTACTGCAGACAAAATGGCCGTCTGAATAACCTTGCTGTCGGGGTGGGTGGCGAAAATCTCGTTACCCAGATTGGCGCACAGGTGGAATATCGTCGCCACGGCAATGCTGCGCCCGCTTTTGGCGTACAACCAGTTCATCAATAGTACGAAGACAAACATGCTGACCACGAAATTAACCGTGTAAAGTGCGCCTTCGGAAACGATTTGGCTGTGATAATAGCCTTTGATGAAGGCAAGCGGCATGTGCCAAAACGCCCAATACACGGTAAATAGCAAGGATGCGACAAACAGGCTTCTGCGTGCCGTGAGCGCGTCGGTGCCATAGCTGTGCCACGCCAATTCTTCGGCAACAGGCGCAATAAGGAGCATGAACCATGGCGACAGCAAGGCGGACGTAAATGACGGATGTCCCGAAATGTGAAACTGCGCCCAACTGTGTCCGAAAGCAATGGAGATCAGTTGCGCCAGCACCAAGGTAACCGGACCGAGCAGCGCGGCAGCGAACAGGTATCGCTTGGGAAAACCTGTCAGGCGGAACAGGCGGTGTTTCGCGTCCATCCACAATTTGGGCTGTTTGTACAACAAAAACGCCGCCACGAGCATAGGGGCGAACAGCCCGGCCAATCCTAACGCGGCCTGTGCCCACTGGTACTCAACAGCATCAGGGCGGTGGCTGATGTAGGCGGCAGCAAACCATAATGTCCACGGAATCAGCAGGGATAAAGTGTAAAACGTAACGGGGCGGTAGCTTTTAGTCATAAGATTCCCTCCTTACTTTGGTTCGGCACAGATGAGTCGTCGTATCGTGAATTTACTTTAAACTAGGACTGCATTGCCTTGCACAAGCTCAATAGAGAATGATTTGCTCAGCTTGGGCTTTTCATCTACTTATCTTAGCTATCTCGATTAGCGTCGCAAAAACTCGCTTCGCTCGTTTTGGCGAAACTCACTGCGTTCATTTTAGCTTCGCAGAAACTCGCTTCGCTCGTTTTCAGACGACCTGCCGCCGCTTCTACCGCCTTTGCCGTTTCCGGCGGCAGCACCATCTGCGGGCGAGCCTGTTTCAGTTCCGCCGTTGCCTGCGCCAAATCCCGGCAGCCGCCGTAAACCAGCAGCCAAGTAAGCACCACCGCCGCGCTGCGTCCGTAGCCCAGCGCGCAACAGGTCAGGACCTTACCGTGTTGCCGCCGCAATGTTTCCAGCAGCAAAGCCGCCTGCACCAAATCGTTTTCAGACGGCGCAACCATGTCCAATAGCGGCAGAACGCGGTACGAGCCGCGATAACGGGGGCGGGGATATTCGGCGCATACGTCCAATACGGCAGGGAGGTCGTCTGAAATTGCCAGGGGTTGCGGAGATTTAGCTTGTGAAGCGGATTTTTGTGGCAAAAAATGGTAGATGCAAGGCAAAAAGCGCAGCAAGGTTGAACACCTTGCGAGCATTTTTAACGCAGCAGATGCCGTTTTTTTCCCAAAAACTCCGCCACAATGCTGAATCTCCGCAACCCCTGAGATACTGCCAATCCACACACCATCGCGCACCTGCGCCGTCTTCGCCTTTCTGCACAGCCAATACGCCATGTTCAGCCGCACGCCCACCAGATAAGGCAGCAGTAAAACCGTTGTCGCCGCCGACAGCCTGCCGTCTGCCTGTTTTTGGAACACCGCCGCATTGCCGGTCAGATAGGCGAAAGCGACCACCGATAGCGACACGCTGCCCCACAACATCCACAACCACGCGCCGCCGAACAAGGAAGGCAGAGCCGACAATACCGCGCCCGCCAGATACAGCATGGCGATTTTGATTTCGCGGGAACGTGTTGCGGGGGAAGTTTTGGCTTCGCGGAAACTTGCTTCGCTCGTTTTCAGACGGCCTTGAGTACCAAAAGGCCGTCTGAAAGGCGATACTCCGTGTTGCGGTATTGCCCACAACACCAGCCAGCCCAGCAGCGCGCCGGTCGGTACGTCGATAAAATGGTGTTGGTAAGTTGTCAGCACCGACAAAGCAATCAGGCTTTGCCACAGCAAAATCGGCAAACGGATTTTGGGAAACCGCGTCCAATAAAACGCGCCGACAATGATAGACAGCGCGATATGCAGCGACGGCGATTGGTTGTACGGCAAATCAAATGCGACCAATGAATCAAACATCACGCCCCACAGCCCGTCGGTAGGCGGCTTCGGCCAGCCGAAATGCAGCGGGAACAACATAAAGCAAGTAGTGGCGACAATTTGCGCTGATACCAGCCGTGCGACATAGCGGTTTTGTTCACGCGCATTTCGGCAAAGGAAAAACGCCGCTGCATACATCAGATTCAGCGACCAATAAGGCAAAATCGTCCATTCCCAAAACGGAATGTTGCGCTCCCACGCAAAAGCGACTTCCGGCACATAGGCCAGCGATGCCGCGTAATGGTTGGACAGGCCGTAGCTGGCATAAAAAAGCATGCCGACCAAAGCGAGTTTGAGTAGAGAAGTTTTCAGCGTAGGTTTCATGTTTTATCTAGTGCATTCCACTTCATCGCCATAATGGTCGGAATTCAGGCAGGATAAAACGTTTTCTTTTGGATGGTAGCGGAATTCCTGCCACGGCCCCTCAGACGAAACGGCGCGCCAGTGATGCCGCGAAGATTGGTATTGCTTCAACGTCCCGTTTGCGCCTTTGACACAAAAATTCTGCGCCCTACCCGCTGCCAACATACCGTGCCGTTTATCGGTTGGTGTGGTAAATAAGGGAATAAGTTTAGACACATCGGCATTTCGGGCAAACTTCATTTTGACATGACCGTATCCTTCACCGGATTCGATGATTAAGGCGGACAAGGGCTGTCCAAAAGCAACAGAATTTTTCAATTCAATAGTTAATGCTTCACCATCCGACTCTGTCTGCCTGCTCCGGCTGCGGGCAACGGAGGCGCGGTATTGTGCAGGCAGTTTGCCGATTGCGGCCTTTTCATCAGGCAAGGCATCGAAATCAACAGCGCAGCCTTTCTTCATAGATTCCAACAACGGCGTCCAGTCAGCCACAACGGCATAGCAGGCGGATGAAAATACGGAAAGAATTAGTAATGTAAGTAATTTTTTCATTATGAAACTTCACCTTATTAAAATTTGTACAAGCGTAATAACTTTTCCCGAAAATTTCTTTGTATAGCTTTGCATATGGGCATATTGTATATTTCTTCGGAACGGATAAAATATGTCCTGCTTTCAAAACAAAGCAAGGATGGCGCCGGATAGTCCACGCCACACATCACTCTTTTTTACTTTATGGAGTAATACCAGATGAAACTCTTATCTGCCGCTGTTGTAGCCGTTCTGACCGCCGGTGTTTCCATGACTGCCGCCGCCGCTCCTGCAGGCTATGTTCCTTACAAATGCGACAACGGTAAAAAACTGAATGTCGTTTATGAATTCGACCGTAAAGGCAATGCAGTAGGCGCTTCTGCAAATGCAGCCGGCAAACAAATCAGCCTGCGCGTTGACAAACGCCGCTCTGACAGCACCGGCACTACCTTCACCAACAAACGCGGTTTCTCTATGTCTGCCGGTTACATCGACCGCAACACCCACACCACTTCCGAAGTCGTGGGCGTCAGCGATGCACAAAACCGCTTCATCGTGAAAAACTGCGAACCTGTCAACATCGATCGTTAATTTAAAGCAACGATTTAAGTTTCTTCGAGGTCGTCTGAAAACCGAAACAAGGTTTCAGACGACCTTTCGTTTTATCTGTTTCCAGACAAATTTTGAAACTGTTGCACATATGCACAACTGCCGTTCCCCGCACATATAGTGGATTAACTTTAAACCAGTACGGCGTTACCTCGCCTTAGCTCAAAGAGAACGATTCTCTAAGGTGCTGAAGCACCAAGTGAATCGGTTCCGTACTATCTGTACTGTCTGCGGCTTCGTCGCCTTGTCCTGATTTAAATTTAATCCACTACTATATCAACCTAAAAATGTTTCGCTACGCGAGAAACGGCAGTGATTCATCAACTCCTCTTTTTATTTCTTCACAGCCAGGCTCACGGTGAAAATGCCGTCTTCGTCTATCCACTGATGGATTTTTTCAAAACCGGCTTTTTCTACAAGTTGATCCATTTCCTGCTGGCTGCGGCGGCGCATCACCCAGTTCGGGCTGCCTGCCTTGTGGCTGGTCAGCGCGCGCGCAATCATTTCGAGCTGCGGATGCCACGGCTGGCCGGTGTAAATCAGGTAGCCGCCCGTTTCAATCGCATCGCCGAAGCCGTAGAGCGAGTTCAAAATCAAATCGTTGTCGGCAAACAATTCGTGCAGGCCGGAAACGATGCCCAGCGTAGGACGGGGCTGCAAATCCTGATAGTTGGTACGGTCGTAGGCATTGACTTCGTCGAAGGTAACCGTGTCTTGCAGACCGCGTTCGGCAATCAGCTTGCGTCCGGCTTCGACGTTAATCGGGCTGTAATCGCGCAGGCGCACGGAATCGGGCAGCGTGTCGGCAGTCAGCGCGTCGAGTACATAGCGGCCGTGCCCCGAGGCAATATCGAGAACATGTACGGGTTTGCCCGCTTCGCGCAGCTTGGCAGAGGCCGTCTGAATCGCTTTGCCGATATTGATTTTACGTTGGCGGATACCGCGCCAGCCGATGGCGTTGAGATAGTATTTATCCACCGCTACACCAAAGGCATTGCTGCCCTGCGGCTGGTTGCGGTACACATAATCAAGCGTACTGCCGGAGTCATAGCCGGTTTCCTTGCCGATTTTCAAACCCTCACTCCAGCGCGCGCCAAGGTCGAGGGAAGCGCGGTAAACCGCCCAAAATGCGCCGCGCGGCGAACAAATAGGCAAAGGCGTGGCCAGTTCGTCGGCTTCGCGGCGGCTCTCACCGTGTAAATGGGCTTGGGTCAAATCAACTTGATATAAAGGCTGATTGAAACGTTCGCGGATAAAACGGCGCATTTCGACAAAGGCGATTTCGCGGTTTTGTTCGCCCAATGTGTCGTGATAGAAGCCGGGCAGGATATGGCGCTCTTTGATGCGGCTGCCCAAACGGTTGTAAAAATCGTGTTGCGGTTTGTGATGAACAACCCAGTCGCTGCCGGAAATCAAAAGCTGTACGGGCGTGGTAATCGCCTGCGCATCGGCAACGACGCGTTCGGCAGCCTCATACAAACCGAGCAGGATGCGCACGGAAATGGCGCGGGCGATGAGCGGATCGTTGTCATAGCTGGTTTGGCGCTCTTGGTTGTGGGTCAGGTAGTGAGCTTTGACGTAGCTGTTGACAAAGAAATTGCCGCGCCATTTCTGCATGATTTTCAAGCCGGTGCGGGCAAAAGGGACGTAGAGTTTGACTTTGAATGCGGGCGATGCCAATACGGCACAGCGGATTTTTGGCGCGTAGTCGTGCAGCCAAGTGGAAACCAATACCGCGCCGACGCTTTGCGCGATCACGCAGATGTTTTCAGGCTTGATGCCGTATTCGCTTTGGATGTGGCGGATAAAGTCGTCCACATCGGCAACGGAAGTACCGATACTGGGGCTGTCGCCGCGTTCGCCGGGGCTATGGCCATGACCGCGCGCGTCCCATGCGAAATAGGCAAAATCGTCGAAACCGAGTTCGTCGGCAACAAACATCATCCGGCCGGAATGCTCGTGGCCGCGGTGGAACAGCACGATGGCTTTTTCGGTTGAACCGTCGGCAGCGGGGCGGTAGCGGTAGAAAAGCGAAGTGCCGTCTTGGGTAGAAAAGTATTTTTGTTGCTCGGACATGAAAAACTCCTGATAGTCATATTTTTGAACGGTATCATGACACGCTGAATTTATGCAATCGTTATCTGATAAACGGATAAAGGAAATGACGGAAAGAAGCAACAAAAGGTCGTCTGAAACGTTTCAGACGACCTTTACTACGTTTAACGAAGTGCTAAATGACTGCTAATTTTGCCGTGTTTAAATACACCCATCAAAACCCCAATGACACATTTCGAAAGGAAGTCGAACATGAAAAAATTATTATTGACCGCCATCGTCGCTTTATCCGCTGCTGTCGCAGGTGCCAACGATTACATCGAACACCAAATTTACAGCGACAAAAATTTTGAACAAAACCGTGCCAAAGCCATCAGAATGCTTGAGCAACGCGGTTACCGCGTTCACGACATCGACGCCGACGACTATCGCGGCAGACCTGTATTGGACGTAGAAGCCTACAAAGGCGGACGCGAATACGACATCAAATTGTCTTACCCCGACTTGAGAATCATCAAAGAGCGTATCGACTACTGATACACGATGCGTTACAGCTGCCGCAAACTGCCCGTTTGGCGGCAGTTTTTGTTGAAGGGGAACTTGGATTGCCGACTTAATCATTACAAACATGATTATCCCAAGAAGTGTAATGTTTTTATCGATAATGTATGACGTTGTGTAAATTCCCCGAATCAGAGGAACTAAAAAACGCTTTTTCCTTTCCTTTAAATTGATTCACTCAAACGGAGGATAAACATGGATTTCCACGATAAAAATAAAAAAGGGCAAGAGCCGAAAAATACGGTTTCTGACTGGGAGAAACCTTTCGCGCGGCCCGATCCCGATGCGCCGCAGCCTGTTTCCGAAGTTTGGGAAGACTCAGAAGAAGCGTTTGATAAAGCTAAAGAAACCTTAAAAACTGAAGAAGCTGTAAACATTGAAGAAGCTGTGAAAGCTGAAGAAACTTTAAAAGTTGAAGAGGCTGCGGAGTCTGAAACGGCAGACCATCGACAAGACAGCAATGCCGAAGAGGCCGTGATGGATAACATCATCCTTGAAGGCATTGGGACGTCGTCTGAAAAGCCCAAAAAGAAAAAGAAAGACAAAAAAGACAAGGCGAAGAAGAAAAAACAAGCCGCCGATGTGCCGCCTTCCGATCTTTTGGGTACGAACAAAGGCGTGGAAACCATGTTCCGCAACGCCGTTCGTTCGGAGATGGAGCTGCTCGCTCTGGCGGCGACCAAGGCGAACATTATGATTTCGCTCAACGGTTTTATCGTGTCTGCGCTGATGATTTCGGGCGCATTTATTTTTTCATCGTCACCCGAATTTCTGATTCCGGCGAGTACGTTTATGATTACCGCCGCCGCATCCATCGTGTTCGCGCTGCTGTCCGCTTCGCCTGAACGTATCGGCAAAATGCAGGCGGCGCGCGCTTGGGTGAAGGATTTCTTCCGCGGGCGCGCCAAACTGCGTGATTTGAGAACCCGCCTCAGCAGCACCCAAACGCGCTTTTTCAGCGGCAGCCAGCCCAATATCCTGATTTACGAAGACCGTGTGAAGGTGCAAAAAGACCAATATTGGGAAATGATGCAGGAGATTATGGGCGACCGCAAACAAGTCTATCAAAAGATGAGCGATCATCTTTACTGGCTGGGCCTGCTGGCGGACAAACAGTTCAAATACATCAACTTGTCTTATGCCGTATTCCGTTGGGGGCTTTTGGCTTCGCTGGCAGCGTTTATCGGCGTGAAGACGCTGCCTTCGCTGCTGACCCAGCCCGCCAACAATACGGCAGAGCTGCGCGCCTTGGGGATTAATATGTTTAACGGTGTGTACGAACCTTCTGCCGTACAACAACTCCCTGATGGGCGCATCCTAATTGCCGAAGACGAACCGAACCACGCATTCAGCATCGTCAGCATCGATCCGTCCGGCAGATTTATCGAAGACGAAGCCTTGGATACGCGCGTGATCACCGGCTTCAAACGCCGCCTAAGCGACTTGGAAGCATTGGCGCGCGACGATGAAGGCTTTATCTACGCGCTCACTTCGCATTCGCGCACCCGCAAAGGCAACCGCTCGCCCGACCGCGAACACCTGATGCGTTTTAAAATCCAAGGCGGCGATGTATTGGGGCTGACCAGCTACGACAATCTGACGCAGGTTCTGGAAACTGATAAGAAGCTGCACGACCTCATCCGCGAACGCACCAAAGCCGAAGTTTCCTTTGAAGAAATCAATATCGAAGGTATGGCGTTCGACCCTGTGAAGAAACGCCTCGTCTTGGGCTTCCGCGATCCTGAGTTCAACAATATGGCGCTGGTGGCATTCATCAGCAATCCGAAAGACGTGTTCGAGCGCAACGCCAAGCCTGAGTTTGACGAAGTCGCCATCCTCGACATCGACGGCGGCGGCATCCGTTCCATCAACTACGACCCGGTGTTGAAAAACTACGTCATCGCCAACGAAGTGAAGGATGAAAACGGTCAGAAATTCTCGCAACTGTGGACTTGGAGCGGCAACCCGACCGACGAACCGCAAAAAATCTCGCTACCTAACCTGCAACACATCACCAACGTCGAAGCCGTCGATTCGATTACGGTCAACGGCAAGCCACAGATGATTCTGATGGGCGACGAAGGCAACGCCTCGCAGAAAATTACTGCCAAATATATGTTGGTGGATTACAGCCAGCTTGGTAAACAGTAGTTTTAATCTGCTCAAAGGTCGTCTGAAACGGAGGTTTAAAGTTTCAGACGACCTTTTTACCGACGAATGACTGTCCCATCCAAACCGATACGGCATTGCCTCGTTTTGATTTATATCCTTCCGCGAAAGGACAAATCGAAAGCTGCGGACTGGGAAGCAGCGACAAAAGAAAGGTCGTCTGAAACCGAATCTCATGGTTTCAGACGACCTTTTCGCTATTGCCCGAAAGCTATCGGCTTGCGTTCAACCGTTTGTCCGGCCGTGTAAACATAAACACCACCAGCGAAGTCAGCGCGCCCAGCGTGTCGGCGAGCATGTCTTTTTGTGCGTCCCAAATATCGCCTTGCGAACCGAGCACTTCCAACCCCGCTTCGCCGCCGTCGATCACCGCATACTGCCATTCGATGATTTCGTAAGCCGCTGCCACACTCATGATGAAGAACAAGGAGAAAAACAAGGCAAGCGCGGGGCGGCAAAGTTGGCGGCGCAACAGCCATTCCGCCATCGGGTAGGCGTAGAAACCAATAATGTAGTGGCCGACGCGGTCGAAATGGTTGCGCCCTTCGCCTAAAAACGGCGCAAGCAGGCGGTTTGCCCAATCGAAGGGCACATCGGCGAAGGTGTAGTGTGCGCCGACGGTGTGCATAATCAGCCAGAAGCTCATGAATACATAAGCCAGATTACTGAAACGGAAGCGGCGGTAAGTGGCGATAAGCGCGATAAATACGGTGGAAACAGGGAGAATTTCGGCGTACCAAACGGCGCGGTCGGACGGGTTGATGCCCGACCAGACGATGAGTGCGGCAATGAAAACCGTGAGCAGCAAAGGGATGATGTGCGAAGTTTTTTGCATAAAGTTTATCGTGTTATCAATGGAATGGAAGAGAGAGAAACGATTTTCAGACGGCCTTCAAACCATTGACGACGCGCTTATAGCAGGTGTAAACCAATACCGCGCAAGCCAGCCACATGACGACGTAGAAAACCGCATGGAAGCTGCCCGCCACCGCATACCACACCGCCAATACTCCGATAAAGAACGCGCGGTCGCTCTTGCCGAAGGGCCCGTCATAACGCCGCCCGTTGCCGTGTACCTGCCCCAACACGCCGCAAAATTCGGTCATTGCCGCAAGCCAGACAAACAGGCCGATTTGTGCGCCGTCAAACGGGGCGATAAAGGCGAAAGGCAGATACAGCGCGGCATCGGCGGCAACATCGGTGATTTCGTTCAGATAACCGCCCAATGCCGACTGCTGACCGAACTCGCGCGCCAGCATACCGTCCACCGCGTTCAACGCCATGCGGACAAACAGCCACACGGGCAACAGCCAAAACAAGGCAGGAACCTGCGCGCCGAGCGACAGCAGCAGCCCGACCGCGACCGACACCGCGCAAGCCGCCAGCGTAACCTGATTGGCGGTTACCCCCTTCTGATAAAGCCGGCGCACCAGCGGGCGCAGCAGGTTTTGGAATTTGGGTTTAAGGGCGTAGATGCTCATGATTATGCCGTATGAAAAAACGAAGTGCCGCGATTATAGACGAAATCCGTTATAATCCGTCAACTTTCCCACCACGCGGTTCGCAAACCTCCCGCGTTACCAAAACTAGGATTCACCATGCAAAACCAACAAGCCTTGGTCATCTTCTCCGGCGGTCAGGATTCCACCACCTGCCTGATTCAGGCGATTCAAACCTACGGGCGCGAAAACGTCCAAGCCATCACTTTCCAATACGGGCAACGCCACGCCGTCGAGCTGGAACGCGCCCGCTGGATCGCGCAGGATTTGGGCGTCAAACAAACCGTACTCGACTTGAGCCTGATGCAGCAGATTACGCACAACGCCCTGATGGACGACACCGCCGCCATCGAAACCGCTTCAGACGGCCTGCCCAATACCTTCGTGGACGGACGCAACGCCCTGTTCCTGCTCTACGCCGCCATCTACGCCAAAGGACAAGGCATCAGGCATATCATCGCGGGCGTGTGCGAAACCGACTTCTCCGGCTATCCCGACTGCCGCGACGTGTTCGTCAAATCCATGAACGTCACCCTCAATCTGGCGATGGACTACGCCTTCCAAATCCACACCCCGCTGATGTACCTGACCAAAGCGCAAACTTGGGCGCTGGCGGACGAAATGGGCGCGCTGGACTACATCCGCGAGCAGACCCACACCTGCTACAACGGCATCGTTGGCGGCTGCCACGAATGCCCAAGCTGCGTGTTGCGCGAGCGCGGGCTGACGGAATATTTGGAAAGTAAAAAGGCCGTCTGAAAAAAAGTGTTCCGTCCGGAGTGGGAACGTCTGCGGTAAGAGGGCAGTCGAATAATCAGCCAAAAATATAGTGGATTAACTTTAAACCAGTACGGCGTTGCCTCGCCTTGCCGTACTATCTGTACTGTCTGCGGCTTCGTCGCCTTGTCCTGATTTAAAGTTAATCCACTATAACAGCGAGGGTGCATCATGACCGACAAAATCCATCTCTACCACCCGCTCCATACCCTGAAACCTTTTTCAGACGGCATCTGGATTGCCGACGGAAAAGTCATACACATGAATTTTCCGCTGGGCGTCAAAGTACCGTTCAGCACCCGCATGACCGTCGTGCGCCTGAACGACGGCGGGCTGTGGTGTCATTCGCCGGTTGAACCCGTGCCCGAACTGCTGCGGCAAATTGATGCGCTCGGCGAAGTCCGCCATCTGGTTTCGCCCAACAAAATCCACTACGCCCACATCGCCGCGTGGAAACGGCATTACCCGCAGGCGCTTGCGTGGGCAAGTTCCGGCGTGCGCGAACGGGCGGCATCGCAGCATATTGCCGTTTGTTTCGATGCAGACCTCGGTGCCGCCGCGCCGCCGCAATGGGCGGAAGATTTGGCGCAAATGCCGTTTGCGGGCAGCGCAGCAATGGAGGAAACCGTGTTTTTCCACCGCGCGAGCCGAACCCTGATACTGGCCGATTTGATTGAAAACTTCGAAACCGCCAAATTTCCCAGCCGCTTTTGGGCGGGCGTGATGAAACTGACGGGTATCGCCGACCCCGACGGCAAAGCCCCCGCCGACTGGCGCGCCACCTTCAAAGACAAAACCGCCGCCCGCGCCTGCCTGAAGCAGATGCTGGACTGGCACAGCCGGAAAAAATCATACTGGCGCACGGCCGCTGCTACGAAACCGGCGGCACGGACGAACTGCGCCGCGCGTTCAGATGGCTGGATTAGCCAAGCTGCGGCTATTTTGTTGAAAAATATAGTGGATTAACTTTAAACCAGTACGGCAAGGCGAGGGAACGCCGTCGTGGTTTAAAGTTAATCCACTATAAAAAGCCACAGCGGTACGCAAAACCACTATGGCTTCCCATACGACCAAAGGTCGTCTGAAAACATGATTCCGATAAGACGGAACGTTTTCAGACGACCTTTTCTGCTGCCAGCAACATTTCCACATTCCGCTCGGTCGCTTCGGCTATCTCTTCAACGGCAACGCCGCGAATTTCAGCGGCGATGGCGGCGATTTGGCGGATGTTGGCGGGCGTGTTGATTTCGTTTTTCAGCATAAACGGGCTGTCGGTTTCCAAGACGAAATCGGTGTCATTCAAGGTTTTGAGGGTTTCGCGTATTTTTCGTGCGTTCGGGTTGAGCAACAGCGAACCGATGCCGATTTTGAAACCTAATTTCGTCAACACGCGCGCTTCTTCCGCGCTGCCGGAGAAGGCATGAACGATGCCGCCTTGGGCAAAGCCTGTCTGTTTGACGGCGGCGGCGATGTCGGCGGCGGCTTTGAGATTATGGATAATCACGCGGCGGCGCAGGTTTTTTGCGATTTCAAGTTGGCGGCTGAAGACTTGGATTTGCCGCTCGCGCTGCGGCGGCGTTTGGGTTTTGTCGTAAAAATCCAAGCCGATTTCGCCGACCCATGCCGTCGGACGCGCTTGCAATGCTTGTTCCAAATGCTGGAAATCCGGTTCGGAAACGTCGTCTGAAAACCAAGGATGGATGCCGAGCGCGATATGGATGTTGTCCCAAAGCGGGTTTTCAGACGACCTTTGCACCAAATCCGCCACGTCCTGCCAATCCTGCAGCCGGGTCGCGGGAACGATAAACCGCCCTACCCCTGCCTCCCGCGCGGCGGTCAGGATATGCGTCAGGTTTTCGCGCAGGGCGGGATCGGCGAGGTGGCAATGGGTGTCGGTGAGGTTCATCGATTTCACACTAATTTTAGTCTTACCAATTCTTTGTGAACATCTTCCACCCCCCAGCCTTGCGATACGGCAAGGGTCATGAGCGTGGTGGCGGTTTCGAGGTTGCATTTGCCGCCGTTGATGATGCCCGAGTTGCGGAACGCGTTGCCTTGCGCGTAAACGGCGGCGGTTCTGCCTTGTCGGACTTGACTGATGTTGAGCAGCAGTTTTCCTTGCTGCGTAAAGTCTCGGACGGCGCGGATGAAGCCTTCGTCTGCGGGGGTGTTGCCGTGTCCGTAGCTTTGCAGGATAAGGGCGTGGGCGGGAAGCTGTCCGAGTCCGTCCGCAAGTTCTTGGACGGCAAAGCCGGGGATAAGCGTGCGGACGGCGATTTTTGCCTGCGGGTCGGGATAGCGGATTTTGAGGTCGTCTGAAACATCTGCCGCATCTTGGGACGGGATGCGGATATGGTGCCAGCCTTGGGTTTCGTCCCATTCAGCGATGGCGCCGAAATGCGGATTGTCGAAGCCTGCGGCGGTTTCGGTACTGACTTTGCTGCTGCCGACGGCGGGATAAAGTTTGCCGTCAAAGGCGATGACGGTTTGTTTGAGCTTAAGACTGAAGGCGGCGACGGCGGTGGAGAGGTTGCGCGGGGCATCGCTGTTTTCGGCGGCGTAAGGCCATTGGGAACCGGTCAGGATGATGGGTTTGTCCAAGCCTTGCAGGGCGAGCGCGAGGAGGTTGGCGGTGTACGCCATGCTGTCCGTGCCGTGCAGTATCAGGATGCCGTCGCAGGAAGGCAGTTTGGCGGCGATGATGTCCAGCCAGTCGCGCCAGTGTTGCAGGGTGACGGAGGAGGAATCAATCAAAGGATTGCAGACGTGCCACTCGAAGTCGAGGTCGTCTGAAAAGGGGGAAAGGGCTTGGCTGACAAGCGCGGTATCGGGGCGCAGGCCTTCGCTGCCTTGGGTCATGCCTATGGTGCCGCCTGTGTAGAGGACGAAGATTTTTTGTTTCATGGACATCATCGGGTCGTCTGAAAATAATGATGCGGCTTATTTAACTATATTTCGGACAGGCTGGCAATTTGGCAGCGCAGACGGTTTTCAGACGACCTTGAAATGAAAAAGCACCCCGAGGCTGCCGATATTTGATTTTCCAAGTGGATTTTTATTCACGAATCGGGAAATTCAAAGCGGAAGCCGCAACAAGCTTGGACGCTTGGTGAGGATTGCCAACGCAGAAGATACCGCTTTGGGGATAAAAAGGCACGGAAACTATAGTGGATTAAATTTAAATCAGGACAAGGCGACGAAGCCGCAGACAGTACAGATAGTACGGAACCGATTCACTTGGTGCTTCAGCACCTTAGAGAATCGTTCTCTTTGAGCTAAGGCGAGGCAACGCCGTACTGGTTTAAAGTTAATCCACTATATTGAATATCGGCAGCCTTGTCAGGATGCTTGATTTTATTGTTCGCTTTGCGCGGCTTTTTTGGCTGCCTTGGCGGCTTTGCGCTGCGCCCGCTTTTCGCTCAACTTGGTACGGTAGAACTGAAGGCGTTGGCGTTTTTTCCACCAGAACCATGCCAACGCTACTGCCAATATACCCAAAACAGTAAAGATGCCGGATTGTAGGCTGTGCATTTTTGCCATCAGCCAATCGATGTTGTTCGCACCGTATTCGCCCAAATAAATCCAAACCGGCACGGAAATCAATGCGGCAAGCCCGTCCATCAGAATGAAACGGGTATAGGAAACTTTGCGGCTGATGCCCGCAGTCACGAAAACGGCGGTACGCAAACCGGGCAGGAAGCGGGCGACGAACAATACCCAGTTGCCGTATTTGTCGAATTTTTCCTGCACCTGCGCGTAACGCTTGGGCGTCATCACGCGGGCAATCGGTTTGAACTTAAGGATTTTCTGCCCCCACAAGCGTCCGGCGACAAACATAAATCCGTCGCCCGCCAACACGCCGAGCATACCGACGACAACCATCCAATGCGAATTGGTGTACCCCAAGCCGGAAATCACACCGCCTGTCACCAGCGTCAAATCTTCGGGAATCGGTACGCCAAAGCCGCAGATGACCAAAACGAAAAACACGGCTGCGTAGCCGTATTGGACAAAAAAGGCTTCTAAAAAGGCAAACATGGCGTATCCGTCGGTTGTAATGTGGAGGGGAAATTCATTTGAACTGAATGTCGTATTTTACCAAAGATAGGGTCGTCTGAAAGAAATAACAAGGAAGGTTATGAAAATAGGTGTGAACAATATGAATTGATGTGTTTCAGACGACCTCGAATCCTAAAAAACACAATCACAATGGATTAACCTTAAACCGGCATGGCGTTCCCCCGCCTTGCCCTGATTTAAAATCAATCCACTGTACCGCCGTTCCCGCTTGCACGGAAATGACGGCAGTTTCAAGGTTTGTTAAAAACCCGATTTATTTCCCGACAGCATTACTGCTTGCCGGTGATGGCCGCCGCGATGCGTTCCGCACCTTTTTTCGCCCAGTCCGCCTGACGCGCTTCGACCATGACGCGTACGACCGGCTCGGTACCCGATGCGCGCAAGACGACGCGGCCTTTGCCTTCGAGTTCTTTTTCCACTTCTGCCAACACGTCTTTCGAGGCTTCCTGCCATTTCTGACCTTTTTGGATGCGCACGTTGATCATGGTTTGCGGATACGGCTGCCAGTCTGCGCAAACGGTGGCAAGGTCTTGGTTCAGGATTTGCAGCGCCGCCAAAACTTGCAGCGCGGAGATGATGCCGTCGCCGGTGTTGTGTTTGTCCATGCACAAAATATGGCCGCTGGCTTCGCCGCCGATGAGCCAGCCGCGTTGGTTCAGTTGTTCCAACACATAGCGGTCGCCGACTTTGGCGCGGCAGAAATCGACGCCCTGCTCTTTCAGGGCAATTTCCATCGCCATATTGGTCATGACCGTACCGACCACGCCGCCGATGTTGATGCCTTCGCGCGCACGGGCTTTGGCGATGACGTAAATCAGGCTGTCGCCGTCGTACACTTTGCCGTTGCGGTCGACCATCATCAGGCGGTCGCCGTCGCCGTCCAAAGCGATGCCGTAGTCGGCTTCGTTTTGCAATACGGCGGCCTGCAAGGCTTTAGGATGGGTCGCGCCGCATTTTTCGTTGATGTTGTAGCCGTTCGGTTCGTCGCCGATGCTGACGACTTGCGCGCCGAGTTCGTGGAACACTTTGGGCGCAACGTCATAGCCTGCGCCATGCGCGGTATCGACCACCAATTTCAGGCCGCGCAAATCCAAATGGCTGGGGAAGGTGGATTTGCAGAATTCGATATAGCGGTCGTCCGCGCCGTTGATGCGGCGGGCGCGTCCGAGTCGGGCGGACGGCTGGGTTTTCATTTCCTCGTCGATTTTGGCTTCGATTTCCAATTCGATTTCATCGCTCAGTTTCACGCCGCCTTCGGCAAAGAATTTGATGCCGTTGTCGGAATACACATTGTGCGACGCGGAAATCATCACGCCGGCGGACAAACGCAGCGCGCGGGTCAGATAAGCCACACCCGGCGTAGGCAGCGGGCCGGTTTGGATGACGTTAACACCTGCGGCGGTAAAACCTGCCACCAGCGCGGCTTCGAGCATATAGCCGGAAATACGCGTGTCTTTGCCGATAAGGACGGTCGGCTTCTGCCCGCCGTCATGCTGCACCAACACCTGCCCCGCCGCATAACCGAGTTTCAATACGAAATCGGGAGTAATCGGGAACTGACCGACTTCGCCGCGCACGCCGTCCGTGCCGAAATATTTTTTTGCCATGAGTTTGCTCCGTGAGGATGTTTTTAGAATGGGGTTACCCGTAAATGTCATAACGGGCAGTATAGGGGATTTTATGCAAAACTGTTGGGATTTATGTTTAGCGTCATTAGATTGCGCCTGAGCGGTATAGTTTCTTATTTTATCAAAATACGGAACAAGTTAACCGGATTAAACAAACAGGTCGTCTGAAACCGTCCAACTCGTTTTCAGACGACCTCTTTATCACCACTTCAGGGGCTGCCGACATTTCATTTTCCAAGTGGTTTTTTGCTTCCAAAACGAAAACTATCGGACGCCGGCAGGTCCTAAAGCGTCCCACACCTTCAACGCATCCGCCGTCGCCTTCACATCATGCACCCGTACGATTTGCGCACCGCGCGCCACGGAAGCCAGCGCTGCCGCCACACTGCCGTGTACGCGTTCCGCCACATCCGCCTCGCCGGTCAGCTCGCCTATCATGCGTTTGCGCGACACGCCGATCAGCAGCGGAAAACCCGTTTCCGCCATCAATTCGGGCAAGTGCCGCATCAGCGCGATATTGTGTTGCAGGTTTTTGCCGAAACCGAAACCCGGATCAAGCGTGATGCGTTGCGGAGCGATGCCTGCCGCGATACATTCCGCCGCCCTCTCTTTCAAATACCGCGCCACTTCGCCGACAACATCTTGATATTTCGGATTAATCTGCATGTTTTCGGGCAAACCCTGCATGTGCATCAGGCAAATGCCCGTGTCCGCCTGACGCGCCAGCAATTCGACCGCGCCCTCGTCGGTCAACGCCGCTATATCATTAATAATATCGACGCTGCCGAGCGCCAACGCTTTTTCCATAATCACCGTGCGGCGCGTGTCCAAACTGACGGGAACGCCCCACCCAGCCACCTCCGCCAAAACAGGCGCAACCCGCGCCCATTCTTCTTCAGGCGAAACATAATCCGCACCCGGCCGCGTCGATTCGCCGCCGATGTCGAGAATGTCCGCGCCCTCTTTCAAAAGCCGTTCGGCGTGTGCCAAGGCTGTTTGGGCGTTTTGCGAATACACGCCGCCGTCGGAAAAAGAATCGGGCGTCAGGTTGACGATACCCATGATTTTCGGCTTGTCCAAACCGATTTCAAACCTGCCTGCCTGCCAGATGCGCGTGGTCATGATGTTGTTCCGTAAAATAATGAAGACGAAATTATAGGTCGTCTGAAAACATCATGCAGCTTTCAGACGACCCCGTTTTACAAATCCTGCCGTTTAATGCAAAAATCAGGTTTCCCGTCCCCATCCGTCTGATAAAGGAAGCATCATGTACCGCCACGTCAAATACTACCCCGGCGACCCGATTTTGAGTTTGGTCGAAACCTTCAAAAACGACCCGCGTCCCGAAAAAGTCAATTTGAGCATAGGCATTTATTTCGATGATGAAGGCAAAATGCCCGTATTGGAATCCGTAAACCGTGCCGAAACCGCCCGCGCCGCCACGCCCGCGCCGTCGCCCTATCTGCCGATGGAAGGCTTGAACACTTACCGCAGCGCGGTGCAGCATTTGTTGTTCGGCAAAGACAACCCCGCGCTCGCGCAAGGACGCATCGTTACCGTACAAACCTTGGGCGGCTCGGGCGCGCTCAAAGTCGGGGCAGACTTCCTGCACCGCTGGTTCCCCGCAGCGCGCATCTACGTCAGCGACCCGACTTGGGACAACCATCGCGGCATTTTTGAAGGCGCCGGTTTCGAGGTCGGCACTTATCCTTATTACGACCCCGCCACCGTCGGCGTCAAATTCGACGAAATGACCGCGTTTTTCAACACCCTGCCCGAACACAGCATCCTAATCCTACACCCCTGCTGCCACAACCCGACCGGCGTGGATATGTCGGAACAGCAATGGGACGAAGTGTTGCAAATCATCAAAACGCGCAAACTGATTCCGTTTATGGACATCGCCTACCAAGGCTTCGGCGGCGATTTGGACAGCGATGCCTACGCCATCCGCAAAGCGGTGGAAATGGAATTGCCGCTGTTCGTCAGCAATTCATTCTCTAAAAATCTGTCGCTCTACGGCGAACGGGTCGGCGGTTTGAGCGTGGTTTGCCCGAATAAAGAAGAAGCGGAATTGGTGTTCGGTCAACTCAAATTCACCGTCCGCCGCATCTACTCCAGCCCGCCCGCACATGGCGCCTATATCGCCGCCGATGTGATGAACAGCACCGAACTTTACGCCTTGTGGCAAAATGAAGTCTATGTCATGCGCGACCGCATCCGCGCCATGCGCCAGAAACTTTATGACGTTTTGACCGCCCAAATCCCTAACCGCGATTTTACTTATTTCATCAAACAGCGCGGCATGTTCAGCTACACAGGATTGAGCGTAGAACAAGTCCGCAGGCTGCGCGACGAATTTGCCGTTTACCTGCTGGATTCAGGCAGGATGTGCGTCGCCGGGCTGAATGCTTCGAATATCGCCTATGTTGCCGATGCGTTTGCCGAAGTGTTGAAATAAAGCGCAAAAAGTAAAAGGTCGTCTGAAACCTGATGTAGTTTTATTTGAAGTAAGTCAAAAGGCCGCCCGAAAAATTTTCATCTTTCAGACGGCCTCTCTATAATTGGCGCACCCAACAGGGATCGAACCTGTGACCTCCAGCTTCGGAAACTGACACTCTTCCAACTGAGCTATGGGTGCGAAGAAGGCGTAAGATTAACGCAAATCCCGCCTGTTGGCAAAGCCTATTATGCAGGATGGCGCAAACAAGACAAATTTGAAGAAAAATCCCATAAAATAATCAACAACATACACAACTCACCCCCTAACAGGCGGCAAAAAACCGCCGCCTTTGCGTATATTTTCCACAAGAGCGATTGGAAAGCCCTTGTGAATTCAGTATAATCCAGCAAAATATTGTTAACTGCGTTTAACACACCAAACTATAACTCAAAGCACAACCTAACCTAACGGCGAGGCCTACCAAATGAAACAACTCCGCGACTCCAAAGCCCAAGGCTCTGCATTGTTTACCCTTGTGAGCGGTATCGTTATTGCCATTGCAGTCATTTACTTCCTCATCAAATTGGCGGGCAGCGGCTCGTATGCAGACGTTGCCCAATCTTCCGAAACTGCTACCCAAACCCGCATCCAGCCCGTAGGACAGCTTACCTTGGGAGACGGCATTCCGGTAGGCGAACGCAAAGGCGATCAGATTTTCAACAAAATCTGTATCCAGTGCCACGGCGCAGACAGCTCCGTACCCAACGCGCCGAAAATCGAAAATAACGGCAACTGGGCGCCCCGTATCGCCCAAGGCTTCGATACTCTTTTCCAACACGCTCTGAACGGCTTTAACGCCATGCCTGCAAAAGGCGGCGCAGCCGATTTGACCGACCAAGAACTCAAACGCGTCATCACTTACATGGCGAACAAGAGCGGCGGTACCTTCCCTGATCCGGATGCCGCAGCACCTGCCGATCAAGCCGCTTCAGGCAATGCAGCCGCCTCCGCACCGGCCGCTGCCGGCTCTGCCCCCGCAGCCGATGCACCTAAAGCCGAAGACAAAGGCGCAGCCGCTCCTGCAGCCTCCGGCGCAGACGGTAAAAAAGTTTTCGAAGCAACCTGTCAGGCATGTCACGGCGGCGCAGTCCCCGGCATTCCAGGCATAGGTAAAAAAGACGAATGGGCTTCGCGCATCAAACAAGGTAAAGAAACCCTGCACAAACACGCTCTCGAAGGCTTCAACGCCATGCCTGCAAAAGGTGGCAACGCCGGCCTGAGCGATGATGAAGTCAAAGCAGCGGTCGACTACATGGCCAACCAATCAGGCGCCAAATTCTGATTTGTTCAAGAACGCTCAAGAACGCTATTGATATCCCGTCAAAAACGCACCTTTAAACAAGGTGCGTTTTTTTGCAGCCGTTCGCCATCCTAAAAGATATAGTGGATTAAATTTAAATCAGGACAAGGCAACGAAGCCGCAGACAGTACAGATAGTACGGGACCGATTCACTTGGTGCTTCAGCACCTTAGAGAATCGTTCTCTTTGAGCTAAGGCTAGGCAACGCCGTACCGGTTTAAAGTTAATCCACTATACAAATCGACCAGACCCATCGATTGATTTTGCCTTACCCTTTCCCTCTTGATATTCAAAGCATTCTAAACAACAAAAATATTTTCAGACGACCTCCTACCCGCTTTGGTAAAATGCACCACACCATAACCCACCCCTTCCACACTCCCGACCAACTGCCCATGACCAACCAGCGCATCAACCACGAACCCGTCTTCCTGCTTGCTTCCGCCCCTTGGCGCGAGAGCAGTTTGTGGGTGGAAGTGTTCAGCCGCCGTTACGGGCGCGTGGCTTTGCTGGCGAGAAGTGCGCGCAAGCGGCAGAGCGAGTTGCGCGGCGTGTTGGTTCCGTTTGTGCCAGTCAGTGCATCGTGGTACGGCTCGCAAGAATTGAAAACACTGCACCGCGCAGAGTGGATAGGCGGCTGGCCGCAGCCGCAAGGTAGAGCTTTGTTCAGCGGCTTATATATCAACGAACTGATGCTCAAGCTGACAACCCGCGAAGACCCGATACCCGAGCTTTACGACGCGCTGGAAGCGGTGATGCGGGCGGTATGCGGCGAAAACAGCCATACCGCCGCGCTGCGACGCTTTGAATGGACTTTACTCAACCGCTTGGGATTTGCACCCGATTTATTCCACGATGGCAACGACGAAGCAATCCGCGCCGAAGAAACCTACTGGCTGACGCCTGAAAATGCGGTCGTCCCCATTGAAGAAGCCGAACGCTTCAATCCGCGCAACCATGGTGTTGCCGTCGGCGGCAACATCTTGATCCAGCTGCGCGAGGGCGATTTCACCCATCCCGAAAGCCTCGGGCAGTCGCTAAAAATCACGCGCCTGCTGATTGACAACCTCCTGCCCGAAGGCATTAAATCCAGACAGGTTTTGCAACAACTCCAGCAATTCAGTTTCGGCGTTTAACTTTTTCAGACGACCTTTTCCATCAGCGGGTCGTCTGAAAATCCAAAGAAAGGACACATCATGCTCTTAGGTGTAAACATCGACCACATCGCCACCGTCCGCAACGCCCGCGGTACGACCTATCCCAGCCCCGTAGAAGCGGCATTGGTCGCGGAAACACACGGTGCGGATTTGATTACCATGCACCTGCGCGAAGACCGCCGCCACATCAAAGACGCGGACGTGTTCGCCGTCAAAAACGCCATCCGCACGCGCCTGAACCTTGAAATGGCGCTGACCGAAGAAATGCTGGAAAACGCGCTTAAAGTCATGCCGCAAGACGTGTGCATCGTGCCTGAAAAACGTCAGGAAATCACGACCGAAGGCGGTTTGGACGTATTGGCGCAACAAGAAAAAATCGCCGAGTTCACCAAAATCCTGACCGACGCGGGCATCCGCGTTTCGCTCTTTATCGATGCCGACAACGAGCAAATCCAAGCCGCCTATGATGTCGGCGCGCCCGTTATCGAGCTGCACACCGGCGCATACGCCGATGCACACAGCCACACTGAACAAATCAAGCAATTCGAGCGTCTGCAAAACGGCGCACATTTTGCCAGCGATTTGGGCTTGGTCGTTAACGCCGGACACGGCCTGACCATACACAACGTTACCCCCATCGCCCAAATCCTCGCCATCCGCGAGTTGAACATCGGGCATTCGCTGATCGCCCAAGCCCTCTTCCTCGGCCTGCCCGAAGCCGTCCGCCAGATGAAGGAAACCATGTTCAGGGCAAGACTGCTGCCTTGATAGGCGATACCCACCTTTTCAGACGACCTTCTCTCAACAAGGAGACCACCGCATGATTTACGGCATAGGCACAGACATCGTTTCCCTCAAACGCATCATCCGCCTGAGCAAAAAATTCGGACAAGCGTTTGCCGAGCGCATCCTCACCCCCGAAGAACTGCTCGAATTTCCGCAAGCAGGCAAACCCGTCAACTACCTTGCCAAACGCTTTGCCGCCAAAGAAGCCTTCGCCAAAGCCGTCGGCACGGGCATACGCGGCGCGGTTTCCTTCCGCAACATCGGCATCGGGCATGACGCATTGGGCAAACCTGAATTCTTCTACGCCCCCGCCCTGTCCAAATGGCTGGAAGAACAAGGCATCAGCCGCGTCAGCCTCAGCATGAGCGACGAAGAAGACACCGTGTTGGCATTTGTCGTTGCCGAAAAATAAGGCAACACCCATTGGCAGGTCGGATTCCCGAATCCGACCTTTCCGGATTTTCAGACGACCCTTCTCCCCCTATCCCCATGACCCAAGACACCCGCACCCTTATCCGCGTCGTTGCCGGCATCCTGCTCAACCAAGACGGCGACTACCTGCTCAGTTCCCGCCCCGAAGGCAAGCCCTATGCCGGATATTGGGAATTTGCCGGCGGCAAAGTTGAAGCGGGCGAAACCGACTTCCAAGCCCTGCAACGTGAGTTTGAAGAAGAACTCGGCATCCGCATCCTCGCCGCCACACCTTGGCTGACCAAAATCCATTCCTACGAACACGCCCGCGTCTGCCTGAAATTCCTATGGGTAAACCCCGACCAATGGACGGGCGAACCCCAATCCCGCGAAGGACAGGCATGGTCGTGGCAAAAAGCGGGCGATTTCAACGTCGCTCCCATGCTGCCTGCCAACGGTCCGCTGCTGCGCGCCCTTTCCGTCCCACGCCGGCTTCAAGGTCGTCTGAAAACCGGTTTGTACGGACAAAACAGCACCGGCGAATACCGCGTCGCCCCCTACTCCCTTGCCGAGCCGCACCACGCCAACATCCTCATCTCAGAAACCGAACTGCGCAAACTCGGCAAGCTGCCCCAAGCCCAAAGCGTTTGGGTGTCGGTACACACCCGCGAACAATGGCAACGCGTGCAAGATGCCGACGTCGTCGTTTGGCAAGTCAACCACGAATCAAGCGCACGGCAAGTGCTTGAAATATTAGAACAAGGCGTATCCGTTCCGCTGGTTGTCGCCGCACCCGAAACACTGGTTTCAAGCTACCGCGACCGCTGGCTCTCAGCAGGCGCACACGCCGTCCTGTCCGACAATGACACCGAGGTCGTCTGAAATGGACAAAAACCGCAAACTCCTCCTCGCAGGCGTCCTCCTCATCCTCTTCGCCGCCGCCAAACTCCTGCTGCTGGATTGGTGGCAAAAACAACAGCCCCAAGCCCGCGCCGCCGAGTGCGACCTCATCAAAGGCTGCACCCTGCCCGACGGCTCGCACGTCCGCTCCACCCCCATCAGCCACCGCTCCGCCTTCGACATCACCGTCGAAAACACCCCGGCCGAAACACAGCAAGTCAGCATCAGCTTCAGCATGAAAGACATGGACATGGGCTTCAACCGCTATATGCTCCAACAACAATCCCCGCGCACCTGGCAAGCGCACCAAATCCACCTGCCCGTCTGCGTCGAAGGCAGACGCGACTACATCGCCAACATCACCATAGGCGGACAAACTTTTCAGACGACCTTTACCGCCCAGTAAGTGTTCTACGCGTATTCAAACAGGAAAACTTTTGCACGGGTTCAATTTCAATCAGAAACCTGAAAAGAGTACCTATAACATGAAAGCGATTGTTTAGATGTTTTTCACACTAAACAATCGCTTTCTTCAGGTTTGTACAACATAAAACCATGCCGGTTTATATTTAATTCCCCATCAAGCCGATAAGCTAGAAATCCCATTAAAATCAACATATCAATTCCATATTCAATATATTGGGATTCCGCCATCAAGCCGTTTATAGTGGATTAAATTTAAATCAGGACAAGGCGACGAAGCCGCAGACAGTACAGATAGTACGGAACCGATTCACTTGGTGCTTCAGCACCTTAGAGAATCGTTCTCTTTGAGCTAAGGCGAGGTAACGCCGTACTGGTTTAAAGTTAATTCACTATACAATCCGCCTCCTTTATTCTTTATCCCTAACCCATCCCCCGCGCCGACAAACGTAAAAGAAACAGATACGGCACATTATCCAACCATGTCCCAGCCCCTTAAAAACAAATGAAAATATTAAAAACCCACCCACATCGCAATCTAATGCTTCCCAATCTCCCTATTTAAGTTTGCTTATCAATAAAAACAGACAAAGCAGCCCAAGAATATTCAAAAAATATCTTTGAATTCAATATTTATATCAAGCCTTCATTATAAAAATAATATAAACACCCCATTTATTAATTATATTACTGTCAACACTCTGATTTTGTGCTATATTGTGACGAAATAACCATTATTCAGAAATTGAGAAGAAAACTATGAAAACCGCCTCCGACTTCATCCGCGACGACATCAAATCCATGTCCGCCTACCGAATTGCCGACTTGCCCGAAGGCTTCATCAAGCTGGATGCAATGGAAAGTCCGTATCATCCGTTTGCCCGTTTCCCAGAGCTGTCAAACGAATGGCTGCGGCTGATTGACCAAGCGCCGATTCATCTTTACCCCAATCCCGCCGCCAGCGGGCTTCAGGAAACTTTAAGAAAAGCCTTCAACATTCCTGAATCTGCCGCCATAGCTTTAGGAAACGGCTCGGACGAGTTAATCCAATTCATGACCCTGCTCGTTGCCCAATCCGGCGCGACCATGCTCGCGGTTGAACCGAGTTTCGTGATGTATCGGCACAATGCCGAGCTGTACGGCATGAATTATGTCGGCGTACCGCTCAATGAAGATTTCACGCTTGATTTGCCTGCTGTTTTATCCGCCATCGACAAACATCAGCCCGCGCTGATTTTCATCGCCTATCCGAACAATCCGACAGGCGTATGCTTCCGCCGCGAAGAAGTCGAAGCCATTATCCGTGCGGCGCGCGGTATCGTCGTTGTCGATGAAGCATACGGCGCATTCAGCCGCGACAGTTTTCTGCCGCAGGCGGGCAGCATAGAAAATCTGGTCGTGATGCGCACCATCAGCAAAATCGGTTTTGCCGGACTGCGCATCGGCTA
>NZ_AJMT01000008.1:0-68571 GCF_000260655.1 Neisseria sicca VK64 | reverse complement strand
CGATGTCCGCATCTTCAAAGCCGTAGCTTTGGGCGATGTATTCCATATCGGTGGCAATCGTGTCTCTAGCGACGGTCTCGATTTCGCTGTCGTTTTCATCAAACTCTTCAGCCAATTCGTTGAAGCGTTCGGTAGCTGCGTGGGTTAGTTCGTATAGGGCGTCGAGATTTTCGGGCTGTTCGGTTTCGATTTGGCGGCACAGTTCAACCAGGATGTTTTCTCCTTTTTGCACGAGTTTGTGCGGGAAATAATCGTCGTCGTACATATCCTGCAAAAAGGTGTGGTTTGCCAATTCGGTGTTGTTCAGTTGATGACGTGTAGTCATGATTTTCCTTTTCTATTTAGCAGATGGATTTTAAAAAAAGGTCGTCTGAAAGCGCAGCTTCAACGAAGTTAAAACGGTTTTGAGATTTTCAGACGACCTCTGTGGATTGTGGGCGACAGATTAGCTTTTTCCTCCAAACCTATGGCTTAACCTTTGGCGGTAAAGCGTTTGTTGACGCGCAGGCGTTCGCCGCGGCCGGCTTTTTTGATTTCCAGCCAGTCGGTGTAGATGGCGTGGATGAGGTGGTTTATGGTTTCAAAGCCGTATTGCTGCGGGTCGGTACCTTCTGCGGCGAGTTGCTTTGATACGTCGCTCAAGCGCGTCTAGCCTTGTTCGTCGGCGTGGGTATCGACTGCCTGCTGCACGGCGGGGATAACGCGGGTTACGGGCAGTTTGCTGCTTTTGGCGGACGGTTCGGGTTTGGCAGGTGTTGGTTGCGCGGTGTCTGCCGTCGGGTTTGGCGCGTTGTTTTCGTTCTTGGCTTGGTTGATTTTTTTGCCGCGCGTTTTGCGTTTTGGCGCGGCGTTGGGGTCGTCTGAAACGGTTTCTTCTGCCTGATGGGTTCCCACCGGGTTTTCAGACGACCTCTCTGCCGGCTTGTCGGCGGATTTGCGGCGGCGGACTTGGAGTTGGTTGTTGTCGGTGCGGTGTTCGAAGATGTCGAAGGATTTGATGAGGTCGGAGAGTTTGCCGTAGCCGTACAGCCTTGAGTCGAAATCGGGATTGATTTTGCTGATGTAGCTGCCGATGAGGCTGAGGTTTGCCCAACCGAGGTCGTCGGCGTTTTCGCGCACGGCGCGTTTGAGCAGGGACAGTACGTCGGGGGCGGCGGATTCTTCGGCAGCAGGGTTGTTTTTGCCGCTGTTCTTCTCTTTTTCTTGGCGTTGTTTTTCGGGATGGAAGATTTCGGTGTAGATGAATTTGTCGCAGGCTTTGCGGAAGGCTTCGGGCGTTTTCTTTTCGCCGAAACCGTACACGGTCAGCCCGCTTTCGCGCAGGCGGCTTGCCAGGCGGGTGAAGTCGGAATCGCTGGATACGATGCAGAAGCCGTCGAAATTGCCGCTGTATAGTAAATCCATCGCGTCGATGACCAGCGCCATGTCGGTGGCGTTTTTGCCTTTGGTGTAGGCGAATTGCTGGACGGGGATGATGGCATGGGGCAGGAGGGCGGCTTTCCATTTGGAAAGGCCGTGGCTCCAGTCGCCGTAGATGCGTTTGACGCTGGCGATGCCGTATTTGGCAACTTCTTCGAGCAGGCGGTCGATGATGTCGGCGGGGGCGTTGTCGGCGTCGATGAGGACGGCGAGTTTTTTGTTGGCCAATGTGGTCATGGGGACTCCGTGGTATTCATGTCAGTCGAGGTCGTCTGAAAAATTTTCAAATCTATTCAATCAATTTTAGATATTGCCTTTTATTTTAAATTACTTGTTCAGCACTCCTATTAAGGATATAAATTGGAATATTACAAAAAACAGAACTATATAGAATACGGATAACATGACGACAAATGAAATCTTTCCTTTGTATCTGTTGAATATCTTATCTGCAAAATCAATATAGTTTATTACTGCAAGACAGAATGACAGAACAAAAAAGAAAAATGCTATTAAATATCCATACCATTGTTCTATCTTTATTCCAATGGCTGATGCCGTTAATAATAAAATGACTGGAGATAAGCCTCTCGAAAAATCCAATATATTCTTGGCTGTCTCGTTGAATTCCTTATTTTTCAGTTTTACATCCCAATATAGCAATTCAAACAATTTTTTAGATTGTTCATTTATTTTTTCAATATCATCTCTGCCATTTTGTTGTTCACTGACTAAATATTTAAATATATTTTCAGCTTTATTTAATCTGGTAATCTCTTCTTTTAAACGATTGTTATACTCATCTTTACTTTTCCAATTATTATATTTTTTTAAATATTTATTTGATAATTTTAATTCAATTTGAGAATTTTTCCTTAGTCTATATTTTAATTCCGCAATATAATTTTCATTATTTTTAATTTCTCTATCTTGAGACTTAAGTAGTTCCTCTATAAATTTATTTAACACCTCAAAATCATGTTCTTGACTATTTATTTTCATATTTTCATCCAATAATGAAATTAATTTTATAATTAAAATATAAGAGGAATTTTTGAGAATAACAATTATGAATACTAGTTGTTTCAAGATTAAAGGTCGTCTGAAACCGGTTTTCAGACGACCTCGATCTTTTAAAGCATATCTTGTATGGCGGCACGTTCTTCTTCCAGCTCCGCCAGTGTCGCGGCGATGCGTTGGCGGCTGAATTCATCTGACAAGTCCAAGCCTTGGACGATGCGGTAGCTGCCTGCGTCGCAAATAACGGGGAAACCGAAAATCAAACCTTCGGGGATGCCGTAAGAGCCGTCGGAGGGGACGCCCATCGTTATCCATTTGCCGCTGCTGCCGAGCAGCCAGTCGCGCAGGTGGTAGATGGCGGCATTCGCGGCGGAGGCGGCGGACGACGAACCGCGCGCGGCGATGATGGCGGCACCGCGTCCGGCGATTTTCGGCATGAAGACTTCGGTGTTCCAATCGGGTTCAGTAATCATGTCTTTGACGGACTCGCCGTTGCTGGTGGCGTAGCGGTAGTCGGCGTACATGGTCGGGCTGTGGTTGCCCCAGACGCACATTTGCTCAATGGAAGGAATCGGGCGGTTGATTTTTTCGGCGACTTGGCTGACGGCGCGGTGGTGGTCGAGACGCATCAGGGCAGTGAAGTTTTCCGGCGGGATGTCGGGCGCGGACTTCATGGCGATGTAGGCATTGGTGTTCGCTGGGTTGCCGACGACGAGGACTTTGACGTCGCGATGGGCAACTTTGTTCAACGCCGCGCCTTGTACTTTGAAAATTTCGGCGTTGGCGTGCAGCAGGTCGGCGCGTTCCATGCCTTGCGTACGCGGGCGCGCACCGATCAAGAGGGCGATGTCGGCATCTTTGAAGGCGACTTCGGGGTCGTCTGTGGCGAAGATGTCGGCAAGAAGCGGGAAAGCGCAATCCTGCATTTCCATAATCACGCCGCGCAATGCCTGTTGCGCCTGTGGCAGGTCGAGCAGTTGCAGGATAACGGGTTGGTCGCGTCCGAGCATAATGCCGCCGGCGATACGGAACAGGGTCGCATAGGCAATTTGCCCTGCAGCACCGGTAACGGCGATGCGGACGGGAGGCTTGAGTGTCATGTTTTTCCTTTTGAAGTCGTTGTTTTACTTGGTTTGCGGATTATAACAGCATTGAGTATTAGAGAATGAAAAGGTCGTCTGAAACTGGGAATAGGTTTTCAGACGACCTTTCATGTTGCTGTCTGTCAATTTTCCGCATCGCGGCAGATGTCGATGGCTTCCTGCAGGCTGGAAACGCCGAAGATTTTTAGATTCGGAAACTCTTTTTCGTTGCGCGGCATATTGGCTTTGGGGACGATGGCGCGTTTGAAGCCGAGTTTTTCCGCTTCTTTGAGCCGTTCTTGTCCGCGTGCGACGGGGCGGACTTCGCCGCTGAGGCCGATTTCGCCGAAGGCAACCATTTTTTCGGGCAGCGGGCGGTTGCGGAAGCTGGAGAGCATGGCGAGGATGACGGCGAGGTCGGCGGCGGGTTCGCCGATTTTCACGCCGCCGACGGCGTTGAGGAACACGTCTTGGTCAAAACAGGCGATGCCGCCGTGGCGGTTGAGGACGGCGAGCAGCATGGCGAGGCGGTTTTGTTCGAGGCCGACGGTGAGGCGTTTGGGGGTGAAGCCGTGCGCGTCATCGACCAATGCCTGAATTTCGACCAGAAGCGGGCGGCTGCCTTCCTGCGTGACCAAAACACACGAGCCGGGCGTGTCGTCGCGGTAGCTGGCGAGGAAGATGGCGGACGGGTTGGACACGCCTTTCAAACCGTTTTCGGTCATGGCGAACACGCCCAGTTCGTTTGCCGCGCCGAAGCGGTTTTTGATGGCGCGTATCATGCGGTAGTTGGAATGTTGGTCGCCCTCGAAATACAGCACGGTATCGACCATATGCTCCAATACTCGCGGACCGGCGATCGCACCGTCTTTGGTCACGTGTCCGACCAGTATCATGGCGATGCCCATCTGTTTCGCCATACGCGTCAGTTGGGCGGCGCATTCGCGCACCTGCGACACGGAGCCGGGGGCGGAAGTGATTTGGTCGGAATACATGGTTTGGATGGAGTCGATGACGACGACTTCGGGCTGATGCTGTTTCAACGCCGCTTGAATCGCTTCCATGCGGATTTCGGCAAGCAGGTTTACGCCTTCGGTGGGCAGCTCCAAACGTTGCGCGCGCAGGGCGACCTGTTGGGCGGATTCTTCGCCGGAAACGTACAGCACTTTGCGGCTTTGCGCCATTTTGGCGATGGTTTGCAACAGCAGCGTGGATTTGCCGATGCCGGGGTCGCCGCCGAGCAGGATGACCGCGCCATCGACCAAACCGCCGCCCAATACGCGGTCGAGTTCGCCCATACCGGTCGGATTGCGCGGCACTTCGGTGGCGGTCACGGCGGAGAGGGATTGGACGGTCGATGTGTCCGCCGCCCAAGATTGGAAGCGGGCGTTTTTCGGCTCGGGCGCGGCCAGGCTTTCTTGAAGCGTGTTCCACTCGCCGCAATGCGGGCATTTGCCTTGCCATTTCGGGGAAGTGCCGCCGCATTCGGTGCATTGGTAGATGGTTTTGGGGGCTTTTGCCATGATGTTTTCCCTATGGGTTTTTTGAAGTGTGAAAAGGTCGTCTGAAAACAATCATATCGTTTTCAGACGACCTTTTTTCAAGGATTCGGACTGAGCTTATTTGCTTTCGTCTTTACCGTCTTTCTTGTCTTTTTTCGGAGCCGGTTTTTTCGCCGCCAAACCTAAAGACTTCTGCCATTCGGCTGGATTTTTGACTAAATCCAAGGCTTTGCGGAGCTGGTCGTCTTTGGCAGGATTAGGAATACGACGGCTGGAGAGGTCTTCGTCTTTCTCTTTGTCCTTGCCTTTTTTGGACTTGGCGTTTTCGTCGGCTTTGGCGGCTTCGTTTGAATCAGGCGTGCTGATTTCGTTGCTGCTGTTGACGTCTTCGCCGCCGAGAGGGTTGCCGATGTGTCCGGCGAGGTCGGCTTCGCGGCTTTCAAAGGCACGGTCTTTGTCTTTGACTTCGACGTCGGGAACGATGCCTTGCGCTTGAATCGAGCGGTCGTTCGGCGTGTAGTACAGCGCGGTGGTCAGTTTGACTGCGCTGCCATTGGACAGCGGAATCAGGGTTTGAACCGAGCCTTTGCCGAAACTTTGCGTACCGACGACGACGGCGCGTTTATGGTCTTGCAGCGCGCCTGCGACGATTTCGGAGGCGGAAGCGGAGCCTGAGTTAATCAACACGGTCATCGGGATGGTTTTCAACTCGGCGGGCAGATCTGCCAGCGGGTCTCTGCCGCTCGTGCGGATGTAGTCTTCGGGACGGGCTTTCAATACCATGCCTTCTTTGCCGTCGCGTCCTTTGGTGCTGACGACTTTTGCGTCTGCGGGCAGGAAGGCGGCAGAGACACCGACCGCGCCGTCAAGCAGACCGCCCGGGTCGTCGCGCAGGTCAAGGATGATGCCTTTGAGCGGCGCGCCTTTGTTTGCCTTAATCAGAGCTTTGGCGGCTTCGTTGATGCCCGCTACGGTGCGCTCTTGGAATTGGGACACGCGGATGTAGCCGTAGTTCGGCTCGAGCAGGTGGTGGCGGACGCTTTTGACTTTGATGATGGCGCGGGTCAGGTTGACGACGATGGGTTTGTCCACGTTTTTGCGCGAAAGGGTCAGGGTGATTTTGGTGCCCGGTTTGCCGCGCATTTTTTTCACGGCTTCGCTGGTGGTCAGGCCGCGTGTGGAGACGTTGTCGATTTTGGCGATGAAGTCGCCGCTTTTTACGCCTGCGCGCTCGGCGGGCGTATCTTCAATCGGGGCGATGACTTTGATAAAGCCGTCTTCCTGACCGATTTCCATACCCAAGCCGCCGAATTCGCCGCTGGTGGATTCTTTCATGTCGGCATAGCCTTTTTTATCCATATACTCGGAATGCGGATCGAGGTCGGATACCATGCCTTTCATCGCGCCTTCAAAGAGGTCGGCGTCGGATTTGTCTTGGTAATAATTGGCTTTGATTTGCCCGTAGACTTCCGCCATGTTGCGGATGGATTGTACGGGTAGGGTTTCGTTGTCTTTTTTGTCTTTTTCGGCGGCAAAGCTTTGAACGCTCAAGCTGAGGGCGACACCGCTGAATGCGCCGAGTGTGTAGAGTGCGACTTTTTTCAAAGTGGATGTTGACATTATGAATGGCTTTCTTTTTGTCTTATTTCATTTCAGACCGTAATGACTGTGAAACGGGGTGGGAAATATTGCTTCAGACGACCTGAATATACATTCGCAAGACTGTATGCGATTTACGCTTGTTAAACAACAGGGTTAGCGTAAAAAATATCTGCGCGGGTGTAAAAGCTTTTGAATATAGGGCCGTCGGGTCGGGTTGTTAAATTTCAGACGACCCCGTGATACGGCAAAAGGTCGTCTGAAAATGTCAAACCGGTTTGCAGGTCAGCTTATCCAGGAGAGCGGGTTCATTGCCTGCCCGTTGTAGCGAACTTCCAGATACAGGCCTTCCATGCCCGAAGGCAGGGTTCCACTGATGCCCAGGCGGTTGCCTGCGGCTACGGCGTAGCCTTTGGCGACTTCGATTTCGCTCAAGCCTGAATAAATGCTGATATAGCCGTCGCCGTGATCGATGACGATGACTTTGCCGAAACCTTCCAATTCATCGGCGTAGGTAACCGTACCGCCGGCGATGCTGCTGACGATTGCCGGAGTCGTTTGGTAGAACACGCCTTTCCAAACTTCACCGTCGCCGCGGTCTTGTCCGAAGAGTCCGGCAAGCGTGCCGCTGACCGGTTTTTTCAGACGACCCTGCATGCGGCTGAAGCTGTTGGCATTGCTGATTCTGACGTAGGAAGGCGCGCGGATGTTCATGTCTTCTGCGGTCAGGTTGGACATGGCGGCGCGTTCGTCGGCGGCTTTTTGCGCGGCGGCGGCGCGGTCTTTGCGCGCTTTTTCAGCGGCGGCAAGACGGGCTTCGGCGGCTTTTTTACGCGCTTCGGCTTCCTGGCGGCGTTGCTCGGCTTTACGCTTTTCCAAGTCTTTCAACAGATTGTTCAGGCGTTGTTCGTTTTCTTTGTGGTTGATTTTTTTCTGCGCCTCTTTTGCCATCTGCGCGTTTTGGCGGCGGCTTTCCGCCTGTTCGGCAGTGTTGGTTACACCTTGGCGGCGCAGCGAGGACTGGATGTTGACCTGAAGTTTTTTCAGGTATGCCAGCTCGTTGTTGATTTTCTGCTCTTGCGCTGCCAGCTCTTTTTGCTGCTTCTCAAGGTCTTTGATGACTTGATCGTTGGCAGTGTTGATATAGCGGGTGTAACGCAGGAAGCGGGTTTTCTGACCCGGCTCGGCATTTTTCAGGAACAGGGCAACGGCGTTGGGTTGGCTGTTTTTATAGTTGCCTGAAACGAAACGGGAAATTTGTGCGCGCGTATTCGATACCTGAGTTTTCAGGTAGTTCAAATCCGCATTGAGCTTTTGGAATTTATCCCATGCGTCGCGCTGTTGGCGGTTGATGGCGGACAGGTTGATACGGCTTTGCTGCAATTGTTTCAACGTGGTATTGACGTGAATGATGAAACCTTCATTGCGGCTGCGCAGTGATTTTTTGCTTTCCAAATCATTGGCGGCGGCGGTTACTGCGGCTTTGAAGTCGTCTGAATCGGCGGCAGCGGTTTTCTTATCGGCTTTGTCCGCTTTTTTCTCGACGGATTTTTTATCTTGTTTTGCCGCTGCTTCGTCTTTTTTAGGCAACTCGGCGGCTTCTTTTTTTGCCTTTACATTATTTTTGGCTGCGGGTTTGTCTGCCGCTTTGTCTTTGCCTTTTACAGGCTCGGCTTTTGCGGGAACGGCTTTGCCTGCCTTTTCTTCCGCTTTGGCTTCGCCTTTTTTGGTTTTGTCGGCTTTATCTTGTTTTTTGGTTTCTTTGTCGTTTCTGCGTTCTTTGGCACGCTCGTTTTTCGCCGCTTCGGCAGTTTCCTTTTTGCTTTTGGCTACGGGCTTGTCCTCCGCCTTGTCCTTAGTGTTTTTCGCGGCAGGTTTCGCTTTGTCTTTGGCAGCTTCTTTTTTAGCAGGTTCGGCGTCTTTTTTGTCTTTGACGCTTTTTTTGACAGGCGCAGCCTTTTCCTTGGGCGCGTCTTTGGCGGCGAAAGAAGGCGAAGCGAAACCGATGAGCAGGGCGAGTAAAAGAGGTTTGTAACGCATGATTGGATTCTGGATCATTAAAATAAAGGCAATAGGCGGAATTATATAGTCAGCGGGGTCGTCTGAAAATATTGTTTAGGCAATTAAAACGGCGGTCATGCTGTGTTGTTTGTCATATTGGATTCAGTATGGACAAGCTGCACGGCAAGGTTTGGCATCATAATATTTAATATGATGCTCCGTTTATTTTTGTTGTAAAACCGACGGCACGAATCGGGCGATGGTATCGCGCAGGACGATGAGTTTGCCGTGGAAGAAATGGGATGAGCCGGCGATGGTGATGACGGGCAAACCTTGCGGTTCCGCCCATGTCCAAGCCTTGCTGATTTCAACGACTTCGTCTTCTGCGCCATGAATCATCAGGGTTTTGGTAATGTCCGGGACGGCTGAAGGCTCGGGACGGTCGGTGTAGTGGTGTACTGCCGCGCCGATAAGCAGCAACAAATCCGGTTCGCGCTCTTGGGCGGCGAAGGTGGCGACATAGCCGCCGAAGGAGAAACCTGCCAATGCGAACAGTTCGGCTTCGGGGTGTTGCGCGCGGGCATAGTCGATGACGGCGATGCAGTCTTGCGTTTCGCCGCGTCCGTAATCGTGTGTACCTTCGCTGTTGCCTACGCCGCGCAGGTTTGGCAGGTAGCAGTGGAAACCGAGTTGCGATAAGGCTTTGGCCGCGGTTTGGATGACTTTGTTGGTGTTCGTGCCACCTTGCAGCGGGTTGGGATGGTTGATGACTGCCACACCGCGTGCAGGTGTTTGCGCGGCAGGCAGGAAGATGGTTTCGAGCAGGCCGACAGGGCCGGATATTTGGATGATGTCAGGTTTCAACATGGGTTTTCCTTTATTTTGTGTGTGCTGTGAGGGCGGGGTTATTGCTTTATCAGGTGTTGCCGTCGTCCAATCTGTATTTGGGTTTTCAGACGACCTGTTCATCTCACAGATAAAAATGTTTGCCGTTGTTCGGGTTGCTTGCTTTCAAATCGTTCAACATCCGTTTGAAATCCAAGCCGTATTGTCCGCTTAGCTTTTCCGCGCGTTTTTTCAGCTTGTCGAGGTTTTGCTCTTTCGGGCTGCTTTGGAACGCCATCACCGCCATATTGCCGTGGCTTTCGGCGGGCAGTTCCAGCACGCGGCCTTCGAAGACGTTGAGCAGGCGTTCGATAAAGCGTTGGTAGCGTTTGTCGCCGCTCCACCAGTTGGTCACGAACACGCCGTCGGGCGAGAGGGCGTGGCGGCAGTCTTGGAAGAAAGGTTCTTCCACCAGCGCGTCGATGATTTGTTCGCCGTCGAAGCCGTCCACTAAAATCACGTCGGTATTGTGGCGGAACACTTTGATGTATTCCGCGCCGTCCGCTTCGACGATTTCAAAGTTTTCCCCTTCAAACGGCAGCTCGAACAGGCTGCGGGCGACGGCGATGACCTGCGGGTTGATGTCCACGGCGGTTTGCTTGGTGTTGGGCAGGTAGCTGTCTATCCAGCGTGCGAACGAGCCGCCGCCCAAACCGATTTGGGTGATGTGTTTCGGCGTTTCTTCCGCAAACAGAAGCCAGCCCATCATCGCGCGGCTGTACGATAAAACCAGTTCGGCGGGATGGTCGAGGTTCATCGAGCTTTGGATGGTGTCGCTGCCCAGATGCAACGAGCGGATATTGCCTTCTTCGGAAATGCCGACTTCGGGCAGGTCAGACTTGGCGGGGCGCAGGCGGCGGTAGGGGTGTCGTGGCATGATGTGGACGGATGGAGGGGAAAGGGGGGTATTTTATCAGAGTGTCGTCTGAAATGCTTTTTGTGCGGGTGTTTTTCAGACGACCTTTCGGCTATATGCCTGAGCGGCTTGGTTTATATATGGTGTAATCATTACGTCTGAAATAAATTTCTTTTTAAATCAGATATTTTTTATAAAAATTTACTTTGTGGGCAGTAAGCTATTGCCAAGCGGGGCAGTTAACGGCATAATTCGGCTTCTTTGCCGGTATAGCTCAGTTGGTAGAGCACCTGACTTGTAATCAGGGGGTCCCGAGTTCGACTCTTGGTGCCGGCACCAATCAAACAGCCCGATTGTGAAAGCAGTCGGGCTGTTTTGCGTTTGCCGTTCGGGTGGCAGGGCGGCGGCCATTTCACTATAATAGCCCGTTTTAATCTAAAAGGTCGTCTGAAAAAGGCGGAACACATTCTAATGATTACTGTGAACACACTGCAAAAGATGAAGGCAGAAGGCGAAAAAATCGCCATGCTGACCGCCTATGAATCCAGCTTTGCCGCGTTGATGGATAACGCCGGAGTCGATGTCTTGCTGGTGGGCGATTCCTTGGGCATGACCGTGCAGGGGCGCAAGTCCACGCTGCCCGTCAGCCTGCGCGATATGTGTTATCACACCGAAAACGTCGCACGCGGTACGGAAAACGCGATGATTGTCAGCGACTTGCCTTTTGGTGCGTATCAGCAGAGTAAAGAACAGGCGTTTGCCGCCGCTGCCGAACTGATGGTGGCAGGCGCGCATATGGTCAAACTCGAAGGCGGCGTTTGGATGGCGGAAACCACTGAATTCCTGCAAATGCGCGGCATTCCCGTCTGCGCCCATATCGGCTTGACTCCGCAGTCCGTGTTTGCCTTTGGCGGATACAAAGTGCAGGGGCGGGGCGATAAGGCGGAAGCCTTGTTGGTAGATGCGAAAGCACACGACCAAGCGGGTGCCGCCATCGTATTGATGGAATGCGTACCGGCAGAATTGGCGAAAAAAGTAACCGAAACCGTCTCTTGCCCGACCATTGGCATCGGTGCAGGTGTGGATTGCGACGGACAAGTTTTGGTCATGCACGATATGCTCGGCATTTTTCCGGGAAAAACCGCCAAATTCGTCAAAAATTTCATGCAGGGTAAAGATAGCATTCAGGCCGCCGTTGAAGCCTATGTCCATGAAGTCAAAGCCAAAACCTTCCCCGCTGCGGAACATTCGTTTGCCTGATGTTTATAACTAAAAACGGTCGTCTGAAAAGGTTTTCATCGTGAAAACCGAATTTCAGACGACCTTTGTTTGTCCGTGTTCCCAGCGTATAATCGGCGCGTGATTTTCGGGCTGACAAAATATGGCGGCTGTGCGCCACAATCCCCGAAAAAGATAAAGGACATTTTCCACCATGCAAATCATTCATACCATTAAAGAATTACGCGAATGGCGCAAAAACGCAGGCAGCGTTGCCTTTGTGCCGACTATGGGCAATCTGCACGAAGGCCATCTCGCCCTTGTTCGCGAAGCCAAAAAACGCGCCGACAACGTCGTCGTCAGCATATTCGTCAACCGCCTACAATTCGGACAGGGCGAGGATTTCGACAAATACCCGCGCACCTTGCAGCAAGACGCCGACAAACTCGCCAACGAAGGCGTAGCCGTCGTGTTCGCACCCGACGAAAAAGAGCTGTATCCCCATGTCGAGCAACGGTTCAACGTCGAACCGCCCAACCTTCAAAACGAATTGTGTGGCAAATTCCGCCCCGGGCATTTCCGCGGTGTCGCTACTGTCGTCAGCAAACTGTTCAACATCGTCCAACCCGATACTGCCTGTTTCGGCAAAAAAGACTATCAGCAGTTGGCGATTATCAAAGGCTTTGTCGAAGACCTGAATTTCAATATCGACATCGTTCCCGTCGATACCGGCCGCGCTCCTGACGGGCTTGCGCTTTCCAGCCGCAACCAATACCTCAGTGAAGCCGAACGCGCCGAAGCCCCGCGTCTGTACCGCGAATTGCAACGCGTCGCCGCCGAGCTCAAAAACGGCAATCTGGATTATGTCGGTCTGGAAACAGAAACCGTCCGCCGCCTGACCGAAGCGGGCTGGGTGGTTGATTACGTCGAAATCCGCCATGCCGAAAGCCTCGCCGTCGCACGCACCGGCGACAAAGCCCTCATCGTTCTCGCCGCCGCCCGCTTGGGAACGACGCGTCTGATTGACAACTTGGAAGTCAGCTTGGCTTGATTGTTGGAATGGAAAAAGGTCGTCTGAAAACCGGTTTGGGTTTCAGACGACCTTTTTGTTTGGGAGCGTTTTACATCTGCACCAAGCCGTTGACTGTGATGCTGATTTCTTCTGAGCCGGGAGAAGGGACTTGGATAGCGTTGTTTTCGTCGCTTGCCGAACGCTTGAACATGGCAGCTTCGGCATTCATCATTTTGGCGCGGGCGAAACCGTTGTCTATGGAACGGTTGCCGATGTGGCCTAAATTGAGTTTGACGATTTTGTAGTTGGAAAAACCGAGCGTTTTTGCCAAGTCTTGTGCGCGGTCTTTGAAGCGCAGGATGGCGGCTTTGCTGACTTGATCAACGGCGGCTTCGCGTTTTTCTTTGGATATGCTGAAGCCGATGCGGTTGAGCGTGGCAGTTTGCAGCGTTTCGTCAATCAGGCGGTTGATTGCATCAAAGTCTTTGCTTTCGACTTTGAACACGGCTTCTTCTTCCCAGCCTGTTTGGATGCGTTTGCCGTTGTTGTTGTATTCATAGCGTGGGCTGGCGCTGCGGTTGAGGATTTCGGTTTGGAGTTTGTTGTTTTGTACGGCTTTGTTGAAGTCATTGAATTTTTTCTGAAACGCTTTGTTCACCGTAGCGCGGTCTTTGCCTTCGGAAGCAATGCTGAAGTAGGCGGTCATGGTGTCGCGGGTTATTTCGAGATTGGCAGATTCGGCAAATTCGACCATGTTGTAATGAAGGGTGTCGGTTTCGGCTGCGGCGGGCAGGGCGGTTGCGAGAACGAGGGCGGCAAGGATGGGGCGTAACATGGATTTTCCTTTTGGTATCGGATGTGGAAACGGATGATATTGGATAATTTGTGTTGGGTCGTCTGAAAGCGCGGCTTCAATGAAGTTGAACAAGTTCTGTCTTTGCTGCAACAGGTTTTCAGACGACCTCTGACGGTCTCAGCCGAAAAAGCCCATTTTGACTTGGATGAGTTTTTCGAGTTCGGGCAGGACGCGGCGGCGGGAGACGAAGAAGATGATATGGTCGCCGTCTTGGACAATGGTGTCGGTGTGGTGCCCCATAATGACTTCGCCCGTTTCGGCACGGACGATGGCGGCGATGTAGCAGTCGCCCGGCCATTTGATGCCGCTGATGCGCCTGCCGACGATGGCGGAGGTGTTTTTGTCGCCGTGGACGACAACTTCGATGGCTTCGGCGGTGCCGCGTCTGAGGGGGTGGACGGCAACGATGTCGCCTCGGCGGATATGGGCGAGGATGGAGCCGATGGTGATGAGGTGCGGCGACACGACGATGTCGATTTTGTTGCCTTCGAGCAAATCGACGTAGCTGGAGCGGTTGACAATGGTGACGACGCGTTTTGCGCCGAGGTTTTTCGCCAACAGGCTGGACATGATGTTGTTTTCGTCGTCGTTGGTCAGGGCGCAGAATACGTCGATTTCGTCGATGTATTCTTCGTCCAGCAGCGTTTCGTCGGTGGCGCTGCCTTGCAGGACGAGGGTGTTGTCGAGGTTTTCGGCGAGCCACTCGGCGCGGCGGGGGTTGTGTTCGACGATTTTGATGTCGTATTTGGATTCGAGCTGCTTGGCAAGGCGGTAGCCGATGTTGCCGCCGCCGGCAATCATGATGCGGCGGGTGCGCGCTTCTTTGGGGCGCAGTTCGCGCATGATGATGTTGACGCTGCTGATGTCGGCGGCAAAAAGTACCTCGTCGCCTTCAATGATGACGGTTTGCGGCGTGGGGACGATGAGGCGGTTGTTGCGGTATATGGCGCAGATTTGGCAGTCCGCGCCTTCGGGGAGGTGTTGGTTGATGTCGGCGATTTCGCGGTTGACGAGCAGCCCGCCTTTACGCGCCTGTACGATGACCATGCGGACTTTGTCGCCGGCAAACCTCAATACCTGCAATGCGCTGGTGTAGCTGAGCAGCCCGACGAGCTGTTCGGTAACGAGCTGTTCGGGGCTGATGGTTTCGGTGATGTCGAAGACGGTAAGGCTGCCGTTTTCCGTATCGTCGTTTTCGGGGTAGGGGTATTCCAGATATTCGCTGGAACGCACGCGGGCGATGCGGCTGGGGATATTAAAGAGGTCGGCGGCGATTTTGCAGGCGACGATGTTGGTCTCGTCGCTGCGGGTCAGGGCGAGCAGGAGGTCGGAATCTGCCGCGCCCGCCTGTTCGAGGATAAACGGGGATGCGCCGTTGCCGAGTATGGTTTGGACGTCGAGGCGGCTGCCGATGTGTTGCAGGGCTTTTTCGTCGATGTCGATAACGGTAACGTCGTTGCTGGAAACGGAGGCGAGGTTTTGCGCGACGGTCGAGCCGACCTGTCCGCTGCCGAGGATGAGGATTTTCACGGTTTGGGCGGGTGGTTGGGTAAGGATGATGGGATTGTATAGTATAGTGGATTAAATTTAAATCAGGACAAGGCAACGAAGCCGCAGACAGTACAGATAGTACGGAACCGATTCACTTGGTGCTTCAGCACCTTAGAGAATCGTTCTCTTTGAGCTAAGGCGAGGCAATGTCGTACTGGTTTAAAGTGAATCCACTATAAAACAAAATAAAAAGGCTACAATGTCATCCTTGCCGCATTTCGGCTGCTTGGAATATATGGGGTCGTCTGAAAAATCGCCGCTCCGGTTTTCAGACGACCTTTTTGTCCAAATCCTTCATCGCCGAAACCTCACAACTCCTTAAAAATCAGCTATAATTGCCGACTATTTTGATTCCGGTATCCCTAATTTGAAATGGCACAAAAAATCCAATCCGTCAAAGGCATGAACGACCTTTTGCCCGTCGAACAGAAAGATTTCAAACTGACCGCCGCGTTTTGGCAGGCGTTTGAAGATGTGGTCGGCCGCTGGACGCGTGCTTATGGTTATCAGCAAATCCGTACGCCGATTGTCGAGCAGACGGGTTTGTTTGTCCGCTCCATTGGTGAAGAAACCGATGTGGTCGGCAAGGAAATGTACACGTTTTCCGATTCCAACGATTCTTTGAGCCTGAGCCTGCGCCCGGAGGGTACGGCGTCCTGCCTGCGTGCGGTGGTCGAACACAATTTGTTGTACAACAGCCCGCAAAAGCTGTGGTACATGGGTCCGATGTTCCGCCGCGAGCGTCCGCAAAAAGGACGTTACCGCCAGTTTCATCAAGTCGGCATCGAGGCGTTGGGTTTTGAAGGTCCGGACATCGACGCGGAAATCATCGCCATGTCGGCGGATTTGTGGGACAAACTGGGTATCCGCGATTACCTGACTTTGGAAATCAACAGCTTGGGCAACCGCGAAGAACGTGCGGCGCACCGTGCGGCTTTGGTCGAATATCTGACCCGTTATGAAGACAAATTGGACGAAGACAGCAAACGTCGTCTGAAAACCAATCCGTTGCGCGTTTTGGATTCCAAAAATCCCGATTTACAGGAAATCTGCAATGCCGCGCCGCATCTGACCGATTATCTGGGCGAGGAATCGCGCAATCATTACAGCCGTTTCAAAGCCATGCTGGAAGGCTTGGGCATTCAATACGTCGAAAACCCGCGATTGGTGCGCGGTTTGGATTATTACAACCAAACCGTTTTTGAATGGACGACCGACAAACTCGGCGCGCAGGCGACGGTGTGCGGCGGCGGACGTTACGACGGTTTGATTGAAGAGCTTGGCGGCAAGCCTGCGCCGTCCATCGGTTTTGCGATGGGTATCGAGCGGCTGCTGCTGCTGGTTAGCGAATACGGTTCGCTGGAAGTCAATGCCGCGCCTGACGTGTACGCCATGCATCAGGGCGAGGGTGCGGATTTGCAAGTGATGAAATACGCGCAAGCCTTACGCGCACAAGGTTTCAACGTGATGCAGCATTCCGGCTATCAAAGCCTGAAAGCGCAAATGAAAAAAGCCGACAACAGCGGCGCGCGTTTTGCCCTGATTGTCGCGCAAGACGAATTGGCAAACGGTATGGTTACGCTTAAAGACATGAACGGCGCACACGGTCAGCAAACCGTCGCCGCCGACAATTTAATCCACACTTTACAACAATGGAAGAACGCATAAATGGCAGCCCATCTCGAAGAACAACAAGAATTAGACAATTTTAAATACTTTTGGAAAAGTACCGGCCGATGGCTGTTTGCCCTGCTGATTGCGGCGGCGTTGGGCTATTTGGGCTATACCATGTATAAGAGCCATAAAGCCTCGCAAAGTCAGGAAGCTGCCGAAGTATTGGCGAAAATCGTCGATAAAATGCAGGCAAAAGCCTCGCAAGCCGAAGTGAATGCCGATTTGACCAACCTCCAGCAAAATTATCCGGACTCCATTGCCGCCGCGCAAGCGACGCTGATGGCGGCTGCGACCGAGTATGATGCCCGCCGTTACGATGTGGCGGAAGGTCATCTGAACTGGGTGTTGAAAAACCAAAAAGCCCCGCTGGTTCAAGCATTGGCGGCGCAGCGTTTGGGTATCGTCCTGTTGCAGCAGAAAAAATACGATGCCGCGATTGCAGCCTTGAATACGAAAGTTGAAGCCGATTTCGAGCCGCTGCTTTTGGAAGCGAAAGGCGATGTTTATGCCGCGCAAAACAAAACCAAAGAAGCCGCGCAAAGCTATCAGCAGGCTTTGGAAAAGCTGCCTAAAGAAGCTATTGAACGCGAATTGCTGCAAATGAAGCTGGATTCGCAAAAATAAGGTCGTCTGAAAAATTGAAAGACTATGTGGCTTGTCGGAATCTTTCCGGCAAGCCTTGTCTGTTTTAATTGTGTTCCACTTTATATAGTGGATTAAAATAAAAATGAGACAAGGCGGCAACGCCCGCCGTGTACGGGTAGTACATAAGGGCGTTGGCAACGCCGTATCATTGCAATTTTCATCCACTATATTTTCAGACGACCTTTTGTTTGAATATGTATTATGCGGGGACAAGATTCGCCGAACAGGTCGTCTGAAAAGGCAGATTATTTGGCTTTGCGTTTGAGTAGAAAATACATAGGTACGATATAAAAGATCGTGCTAATAATTAATGAGACTATGATTTTGAGTGGTCGGTCTGTTTGATAAACGCCGAACAATAAGCCAATACCGAAATTCATAGGGAGAAAAATGCATAGTGATGTTAAGATGATCTTTTTCATTGCGTAAAATCCATTAACTATGGCCGGATGAAACTCGCCATACCATATTTGTAGTTGATAAACGCAGGCAAGTTCCCCAAGTCGAAGATGGCTGTATGGGACGGAAATTCCAGCTCAAGCCATTGTTGCTGTTGAATCTATTTTCAGACGACCCCTCATCCTTTTTAACCTACCGTGTTTTGAAAAACACCTGCTCGTGTTGCAGGTTCGATTCCGAACCGACACTTGACACAGAAAGACCTCATCATGAAACCCACCATCGCCCTTGTCGGCCGCCCGAACGTCGGCAAATCCACTTTGTTCAACCGCCTGACGCGCACCAAAGACGCGCTTGTGCACGACCTGCCCGGCTTGACCCGCGACCGCCACTACGGACACGGCAAAATCGGCAGCAAACCTTATCTCGTCATTGATACCGGCGGCTTTGAGCCGGTTGTGGACAGCGGCATTTTGCACGAAATGGCGAAGCAGACTTTGCAGGCTGTCGATGAGGCCGACGCCGTCGTGTTTTTGGTGGACGGCCGCACCGGGCTGACTCCGCAAGACAAAATTATTGCCGACCGTCTGCGCCAAAGCCCGCGCCCCGTTTATCTGGCGGTAAACAAAGGCGAGGGCGGCAACAGAGCCGTGCTTGCCGCCGAGTTTTATGAATTGGCATTGGGCGAACCGCACGTTATTTCCGGCGCGCACGGAGACGGCGTGTATTACCTGATTGAAGAAATTTTAGAAAACTTCCCTGAGCCTGAAGCCGAAGAAGCCGATGTAAAACATCCTGTTTTTGCCGTCATCGGTCGTCCGAATGTCGGCAAATCCACACTGGTTAACGCCATTCTCGGCGAAGAGCGTGTGATTGCCTTCGATATGGCAGGTACGACGCGCGACAGCATCCACATCGATTTCGAACGCGAAGGCAAACCGTTTACCATCATCGATACCGCAGGCGTGCGCCGTCGCGGCAAAGTTGACGAGGCGGTGGAAAAGTTCTCCGTCATCAAAGCCATGCAGGCGGTTGAGGCGGCAAACGTTGCCGTTTTGGTATTGGACGCGCAGCAGGACATCGCCGACCAAGATGCCACGATTGCCGGTTTTGCCTTGGAAGCAGGGCGCGCGCTGGTGGTTGCCGTCAATAAATGGGACGGCATCAGCGAAGAGCGCCGCGAGCAGATCAAACGCGACATTTCCCGCAAACTGTATTTCCTCGATTTTGCCAAGTTCCACTTCATTTCCGCATTGAAAGAACGCGGCATCGACGGATTGTTCGACAGCATTCAGGCAGCCTACAACGCCGCCATGATTAAGATGCCGACGCCGAAAATTACCCGCGTCCTGCAAAGCGCCATCGAACGCCAACAGCCGCCGCGCGCAGGTTTGGTGCGCCCGAAAATGCGTTATGCCCACCAAGGCGGCATGAACCCGCCCGTGATTGTGGTACACGGCAATTCGCTGCACGCGATTTCCGACAGCTATACGCGCTACCTGACCCAGACGTTCCGCAAAGCCTTCAATTTGCAAGGTACGCCGCTGCGGATTCAATACAATGTTTCCGAAAACCCGTATGAAAATGCGGAAGACAAACCGAAGAAAAAACCGCTGCGCCGCGTCAGCCTGAGCAACCGCATCGAAAAACGCGAGGGTCGCAAGGAAGAGAAAAACCGTTTTAAAAAGAAAACCAAAGTCAGCGTGAAAAAACAGCACAGCAAATAAATCTGACGGAACAAGGGGCGCGCGAGGTGTGCCTCTTTTAGATTGCAGCCGGGCGAGTAGGGCGGTTGGGGATGAAGCCTTCTTGAAATTGATTGGCTAAGGCTCTGTAATAACAGGATTTTATTTGATGTCGAGGTCGTCTGAAAATCCAAATCTGCCAACCTATGCCTAATTGCAAAAATCGTTCGTATTGAAATGATTTGTATAGCACATTTGGGTAAAAAATCGTTGAAAAGCCCGTTGTTTGATAGAGGTTTGCATATTCTTACGGAAAAATAGTTGGTAATTTTTCTCGTTCGGGTCTACAATCCGACTCATGTTCGTTTTCAAAACGATTTCAAAATCATAATAATGGAGCTTATGAATATGACAGCTAAAGGACAAATGTTACAAGATCCTTTTTTGAATGCGTTGCGTAAAGAGCACGTTCCGGTTTCGATTTATCTGGTCAACGGTATCAAACTGCAAGGCCAAGTCGAGTCGTTTGACCAATACGTCGTTCTGCTGCGTAATACTTCCGTTACCCAAATGGTTTATAAACACGCGATTTCAACTATCGTTCCTGCCCGTGCCGTGAGCCTGCAACACGAGAACAAACCCCAAGCCGCTGCGGCTGCCCCGGTTCAAGTTGAGACCGTGCAACAACCTGCCGAATAATGTATGTAACGCATTAATCGATTCTGATACCTTACCGCTTGGCCGGTAAGGTATTTTTATTTTCAGACGACCTCTGTACGGTTTCATCTTATGCAGCTCGAAAACATCCTCCCTTTTGCACACACGCTTCTCAAACAAGCCTTAAAACCCGATGCCCGCGCTTTGGACGGCACGGCGGGAAACGGCAACGATACGCTGATGCTGGCGCTGTCGGTCAGCAGCGGCGGGAAAGTGTGGGCGTTTGACGTGCAAGAGCAGGCATTGGCAAACACCCGAATGCGCTTGGAAGAAGCGTGCATGGCGGATAGGGTAGAACTGATATGGGACGGACATGAAAACCTTGCCAACCATATCCGCGAACCGCTAGACGCGGCGGTATTCAATTTCGGCTGGCTGCCTGGCGGCGATAAAAGCTGTACGACAGAAGCGGCAACCAGTATCCGCGCGTTGTCATCCGCCTTATCGCTGCTGAAAACGGGCGGTTTGGCGGTTGCCGTCCTATATCCGGGGCATGAGGCGGGGCTGTATGAAGCGCAGGCAATCGAAGACTGGGCGCTGCAGTTGCCACAGGATGAATTTGCCGTTTTGCGTTATGGCTTTATCAACCGCCGCAACCGCCCGCCGTATTTGTTGGCGTTTGAAAAGTTACGTCAAGAATGAATGTTTGCGGTAGAATAGACGCTTCTTTCAAAAACAATAACGTGCGACCGCTATGCAATATCTGTTTGTAAAATACAGCCATCAGATTTTCGTTACCATCACCATTTTGGTGTTCAATATCCGCTTCTTCCTGCTTTGGCGGCATCCCGATAAACCTTTGGCAGGTATCTGGAAAGCCCTTCCCCATCTCAACGACACCATGCTGCTCTTTACCGGCTTGTGGCTGATGAAGATTACCCACTTTTCGCCCTTCAATTCGCCGTGGCTCGGCAGCAAAATCCTGCTGCTCTTGGTTTACATCGGGCTGGGTATGGTCATGATGCGTTCCCGTCCGCGTTCGCCGAAGTTTTACGCTATTTATGTTTTGTCGATGGCTTGCGTCGGTTGTATCGTCTATCTTGCCAAAACCAAAACGCTGCCGTTTTAAAGAGGTCGTCTGAAAATGCCGCCCCCCCATTTTGCCGTCATCGCCTTGGGCAGCAACCTTGCCGAACCCGTCCGCCAAGTCCGCGCCGCATTGTCCGCGCTGGAGGCGCATCCGCAGATTCAAATCGAAAAAACTTCCTCGCTGTACGTAACCGCGCCGGTCGGCTACGACGATCAGCCTGATTTTGTCAACGCCGTTTGTTCCGTCCGCACTTCATTAGACGGCGTTTCGCTACTTGCCGTGTTGAACCGTATCGAAGAGGATTTCGGGCGGGAACGCACGTTCCGAAACGCCCCGCGCACGTTAGACTTGGACATCATCGACTTTGACGGCATTTTCAGCAGCGACCCGCATCTGACCCTGCCGCATCCGCGCGCGCACGAACGCAGTTTTGTGATGAAGCCGCTGGCTGAAATCCTGCCCGATTTTGTTTTGGGCGGACACGGACGGGCGGCGGATTTGGCGGCTGCTTTGGGCGAAGAAGGAATACGCCTGTTAGAAGCCGTTTGAAGCAAGGCGGTGAAATAAAAACATCTGTTTGCTTCAATCGCGTGTCAAAGTTTATATTTGAAGCAACTAGGTTCAAGAGGTCGTCTGAAAAGGGAAATGGCTTGGCAGTTTCCTTTTTCAGACGACCTTTCAAGAAGGACGGCGGCAGGTTTGGGCAAACTCCGTCGGTCTGATAAAATGCCACCTTTCCAAAATATCAAAACAAAATCATCCATCAAACCATGAACTACCGTTATATTGTCGTCGAAGGCTCTATCGGCAGCGGGAAAAACGCCTTGAGCCGCCGCCTTGCAGAACATTTCAGCGCGCTGTCGCTGGCGGAAAACCCCGAACACAACCCCTTCCTCATGAAGTTTTACGCCAACGCCTCCCATCACGGCTTGGCAACCGAGCTTTTTTTCCTGATGCGCCGCGCCGAAAGCGTGGACATCATCAAAAACGAATACGCACAAGGCGGCATGGTGGTCGCCGATTTCCTGTTGGAAAAAGACCGGATTTTCACGCCGGTCGTGTTGAATGAAGACGAACAGCAGCTCTTCGCCGATTTGAAACAAAAAATCCTGCCGCAGTATCCCGCCCCCGATTTGGTGATCTACCTGCAAACCGCCGTGGACGGCAACCGCAAACGCCTGCAAAAACGCGGCGACGGCATCATCAATCTTTTCCCCGAAGGCTATTTGGGGCGGATACACGAGGGATACAGCCAGTTTTTCCACCTTTATCAAAACGCCCCGCTGCTGACTGTCAATGCCGACGAGTTGGACTTGCAAGGCAATGGCGAACATTTCCAACTGTTGCTCAATGCGCTGAACGATTTGCAGGGAACGCGCAATTATCTGAATTTGAGCGAACGCTGACGCATTTTGCAAGATTAAGGTGAAACGCCGAAGCGGCTATGTTGGGGATTCATTTTATTTCCTTGCCCGCTACTACGTTTCCGTCTTAGGTCGTCTGAAAGGAGACATCATGACCCAATACCGATTCACTTTGCCCTCAAGCAGCGGCAACGACTTCGATTCTGCCGAACATCTGCCGCTGATTGTTTATTTCTACCCCAAAGACAGCACGCCCGGCTGCACCACCGAAGGCTTGGATTTCAACGCCCGTTTGCCGCAATTCAAAGAACTCGGCTATACCGTCGTCGGCATCTCGCGTGACGGCGTGAAATCGCATCAGAATTTCTGCGCCAAGCAAGGCTTCAATTTTGAATTGTTGAGCGACAAAGACGAAACCGTGTGTAAAATGTTTGACGTGATCAAGCTGAAAAAGCTCTACGGCAAAGAGTCTTTGGGTATTGAACGCAGCACATTCGTATTGGACGCAAACGGCGAAATCATCCACGAATGGCGCAAAGTCAAAGTCGCCGGACACGCGCAGGAAGTGTTGGAAACGCTGTCCCGATAAGCCGATAATGCAGCAAAAGGTCGTCTGAAAACGAACATGGCGGGCTCTGCCCAAGCAGGTTTTCATTTTCAGACGACTTTTTATAATGGACGTCAATCAGGGCAGGGTTGGCTTGTCCTGATTCATATTCAATCCACGATACACACCATCTTCGGACTGCCCGTAAAACCCCATGACCGATGAACTCATAGACAAACTGCTCGAATCCCTGTGGCTGCAAGACCGTCTCAGCCACAACACCTTGCAAGGCTACCGCCGCGATTTGGAAAAAATCGCCGCGCGTTTGGAAGCGGGCGGGCATACTTGGTTGGATGCCGAAGCCGCCGATTTGGCAGACGCCGTCTATGCGGCGGACGAAAAACACAGCTCGCAGGCGCGCGCCCTGTCCGCCTGCAAACGCCTATACGCCTGGTTGGAAGAGACCGAGCGGCGGACGGACAACCCGACCCGTTTCCTCAAAGCCCCGAAACAGACGCAAAAGCTGCCCACCCTGATTACCGAAGCGCAAATCGAAAACCTGCTCGCCGCGCCTGATACCGACACGCAGCACGGCCTGCGCGACAAAGCCCTGCTCGAAGTCATGTACGCCACAGGTTTGCGCGTAACTGAAGCCGTCAAGCTCCAACTGGGCGACCTCGACCTCAACCGCGGCTGCATCCGCACCATAGGCAAAGGCGACAAACTGCGTATCGTTCCTATGGGCGAAGAAGCCGTTTACTGGGTCGAACGCTATTGCGCCGAATCGCGGCCGCTGTTGCTCAAAAACAAAATCTGCGACGAAGTTTTTGTCAGCCAAAAACGCAGCGGCATCTCCCGCCAACTCGCGTGGATGATTGTCAAAAATTACGCCGAAACCGCCGGTATCACCTCACTCAGCCCGCACGGCCTGCGCCACGCCTTCGCCACCCACCTCGTCAACCATGGCGTCGATTTGCGTGCCGTACAGCTCATGCTCGGACATGCCAACATCAACACCACCCAAATCTACACCCACGTCGCCAACATCCGCCTGAAAAACATCGTTGACGAACATCATTCCCGAAACTAAACGATTCCATTGAAAAAGGTCGTCTGAAAACGGAAATCTCGTTTTCAGACGACCTTTTGCCTTTATCCGTCAAACCGCGGCTGCTTCAGGTTTGGCTTTGTTTTTCTTGAATTTCAACACGGCTTCTTCTTTTGCCGCATCCCAGTCTATCCGAACGAAGCCGCCGTCGGCGAGTTTGCCGAACAGGAGTTCGTCGGCGAGCGGTTTGCGGATTTTTTCCTGAATCAGGCGGTGCATCGGGCGCGCGCCCATTTGCGGGTCGAAACCTTTTTCCGCCAGATATTTGCGCAATGCCGGCGTGAATTCGGCTTCGACTTTTTTGTCGAGGAGCTGGTGTTCGAGCTGGAGCAGGAATTTGTCCACAACTTTGGCGATGACGGGTTCGGACAAGGGGGTGAACGGGATAATCGCGTCCAAGCGGTTGCGAAACTCGGGCGTGAAGAGTTTGTTGATCGCCTGCATTTCGTCGCCGCGTTCGCGCTTGGCGGTAAAGCCGAGGCTGGGGCGGCTGAGGCTTTCCGCGCCTGCGTTGGTGGTCATAATCAGGATGACGTTGCGGAAATCGGCACTCTTGCCGTTGTTGTCGGTCAGTTTGCCTGCGTCCATGACTTGCAGGAGGACGTTGAAAATGTCGGGGTGGGCTTTTTCGATTTCGTCCAAGAGCAATACGCAGTGCGGGTGTTTGTTGGCGGCTTCGGTCAAAAGACCGCCTTGGTCGAAGCCGACGTAGCCCGGCGGCGCACCGATAAGGCGCGATACGGCGTGGGGCTCCATGTATTCGGACATGTCGAAGCGTTGCAGCGGTACGCCCATCGAGTAGGCAAGCTGTTTGGCGACTTCGGTTTTGCCGACGCCGGTCGGGCCGGAGAAGAGGAAGCTGCCTATGGGTTTGTCGGGCAGGGCGAGGCCGGAGCGCGACATTTTGACGGCGGCAACCAGCGCGTCGATGGCGTTTTCCTGACCGTAAACCATGTTTTTCAAATCACGGCCGAGGAATTGCAGCACTTGTTTGTCGTCGTGCGACACGGTTTTTTCGGGAATCCGCGCGACTTTGGCGATGACGGTTTCGATTTGCGCTTTGCCGATGACTTTTTTCTGTTTGGATTTGGGCAGAATCCGCTGTGCCGCGCCTGCTTCGTCCATTACATCAATGGCTTTGTCGGGCAGGAAACGCTCGTTGATGTAGCGGGCGGAGAGTTCGGCGGCGGCTTCGAGTGCGCCTTGCGTGTAACGGACTTGGTGGAAACCTTCAAACATCGGTTTCAAGCCGCGCAGGATTTGCACGGTTTCGGCGACGGTGGGTTCGACCACGTCGATTTTTTGGAAGCGGCGGCTTAGGGCGTGGTCTTTGTCGAAAATAGTGCGGTATTCGTCGTAAGTGGTCGCGCCGATGCAGCGCAGCGAACCTTTCGCCAGCGCGGGTTTGAGCAGGTTGGACGCGTCCATCGTGCCGCCGCTGGTGCTGCCCGCGCCGATGATGGTGTGGATTTCGTCGATGAACAAAATGGCGTGCGGGATTTTTTCGAGCTGTTTCAAGACGGATTTGACCCGCGCTTCAAAGTCGCCGCGGTATTTCGTACCCGCCAAAAGCGAACCCATATCCAGTGCGTACACTTCGGCATCTTTGAGCGCGTCGGGGATGTCGCCATTGACGATTTGATGCGCCAAGCCTTCTGCCAGCGCGGTTTTGCCCACGCCTGCTTCGCCGACCAAAAGCGGATTGTTTTTGCGGCGGCGGCACAGGATTTGCACCAGCCGTTCCATTTCGTGTTTTCTGCCGATTAAGGGGTCGATGCGGCCGGCTTTGACTTCGGCGTTGAGGTTGACGGTGTAGTCTGACAACGAGCCGCTTTTTGATTCGACGGGGTCGTCTGAATCATTGTCGGGGTCGTCTGAAAAGCCTTTGTGTTCGTCGTCTTCGGTTGCGCCGTGGGCAATACAGCGCAAAACTTCAAAACGCGTAACCGATTGCAGCTTGAGGAAATAGACGGCGTGGCTGTCGGTTTCGCTCATCAGCGCCACCAAAACGTCCAAAGGCTCGACCAAGCCTTTGCCTGCGGATTGGGTATGCACCATCGCCCGCTGGATGACGCGTTGGAAGCCGAGCGTGGGCTGGGTTTCAACCGTGTCCAAAAGGTGGTCGGGAATCTGCGGGGTATTTTCGGCAACGCTGGCGGCGAGCTGTTCGGACAATACTTTCAAATCCGCGCCGCAGAGCTTGAGGACGTTGGGGACGGAGGCATCTTCTTCGATTAACACCAAAAGCAGATGCTCGAGACTGATGAATTCATAATGAGCCTTACGCGCCTCGCGGTAAAGCTGCTGCAAAATCTGTTCCAATTCGGGTGAAAGCATATTAAATCTCCTCGACAATACATTGCAGCGGATGCCCTTCGGCTTTTGCCCGCTGCATGACCTGCTGCTGCTTGGTTTGGGCGATGTCCCGTGTGTAAGTGCCGCACAAGCCTTTGCCTTCGTGATGAACCAACAGCATTACCGCCACCGCCTGCTCCTGTCCGAGCATGAAGATTTCGGTCAGGATTTCTACGACAAATTCCATCGTGGTGTAATCGTCGTTCAGCAAAAATACGCCGTAACGTTTCGGCGGGGCGGTTTTTTGGTCGCTTAAAAGTGTATCGGATTCGTGATGTGTGTTTGGGTTGTTCATAATTTTTTGGCTTTGTGGAAGAGGGTTTGTTTTCAGACGACCTTGTGGAAGGTTTGATACCAAATGAATCTATAAATATAGTGATTATAAGGTTTATTTCGATTTCTGTTGTATTTTGGTCGGTTTCCGCCATTTTCGCACTTTTTCCCTTGTATGGCTTGACGTTTTGGCTTAACAAATGTAAAAAGACGGTTAAGCAGAAGCTGGCACTCGACCAAGTATATAAAGCTAGGGAGAAACGCTGAACGTTTAAGTTTGCTGTATGCCTTATTTTGCTGATTTTGTTAATTTTTAAGTATAGGAAGTTTCTAATGGCAACCGGTATCGTAAAATGGTTTAACGACGCTAAAGGTTTTGGTTTCATCACTCCTGACGAAGGCGGCGAAGATCTGTTCGCTCACTTCTCAGCGATCAACATGGAAGGTTTCAAAACCCTGAAAGAAGGCCAACGCGTGTCTTTCGACGTAACCACCGGCCCTAAAGGCAAACAAGCTGCTAACATTCAGGCTGCTTAATTAAACGTGCGGCTTATGCCGTAGAATAATGGCGGGATTGATTCCCCGCCATTTTTTATTGTCTATGAGAAACGGAATCCACATGGCAGAAGACAAACAAAACGCCGCCTACGAAAACGCCCTGCGGCAGTTGGACGAACTCATCGCGCATCTGCGCAGCAGCGGGGAAGTCAGCTGCGCGGTGGCGGAACAAGAAGACTTGATGCTGATACGGCTTGCCGATTTAAAAATCGATTTGAGGCCGAATGATGAAAAGGCGATAGCGGATATCGACCGGTTTTACCGCCGCCATTTGGGCGACGGTAAATGAAGACGGATAATGCACAAACGCGTGATGAAGGTCGTCTGAAATCTCTATTTCGCCCCTGCCTGTTTTTTGGGCAGTCTTATTTTTCCTTTTAGTATCAACTGTTAATCCGATATATCCACAACTGGATTCACATAAAGCAAGGATAACTATATTTTTGCGGCATAGAGGCTTTAGGGTCGTCTGAAAAGCCAATTCTTCCATACAGCGAACGCATTTATTCAAACGGCTTTTTCTGCCAATAAAACTTATCCTTTTTCAGACGACCTTTAAACACTTCATCGCCACCCAGTTCAAATACCAATGCACCCGACAAATCCGTCCGCAACAAAGTCGCGCCGTGTGCGCGGACGCGGGTTTGGACGGCGGGGGTAGGGTGTTTGTAGGCATTGGCGTAGCCGCTGGAAGCGACGGCGTATTTGGGGGCGACCGTGTTGAGGAAGCCGCCTGATGAAGCCGTATTGCTGCCGTGGTGTCCCAATATCAAAACCTGGCTGTACAGCGAGCTGCCGTAGCGCTCTACCAGCCCTGCTTCGCCTTTGACGCCCAAATCGCCCGTAACCAACAATGCCTGTCCGTCGGAAACGACGCGCAGGACGCAGCTTCGGTCATTGTCTTCGCCGACCGGGTTTTCAGACGACCTCAATAACTCGAAATCCACGCCGTCCCATTGCCATTGCGCTTCGGCGCAAAATTTTGCGTTCGGATAAAACTCAGGCTGTCCCGCCAGCGTTTCGCCGATTTCAATATCGGAAACGGCGTCCAACCCGCCGTCGTGGTCGCTGTCGTGATGCGACAGAATCAGCTTGTCCAAACGGCGCACGCCTATGGCGTTCAGGCTTGGCACGATACCCGTTTGCGCCGCCTGCGCCGTACCCGTGTCAAACAACAGGTTGCGGTTGCGCGTCTGTACCAACACCGACAAACCCTGTCCCGCATCCATCACCGTAATCCGTGTCAACCCGTCGTCCAAACGGTCGGGGCGGTAAAACACAAATCCAGCCAACACCAAACACGCCCAAGGCCGCAAACCCAGACCGCACGGCAACAGCCACAGCAAAGCCGCCGTAAAAGCCAAAACCAACAGCGGCACAGACGCGGCGGCTACGGCAAATTCAGGCGATACCTCCGCCAGCCAAACCAAGCCGCGCAAAGTGTATTCCGCCAAACCTGCCGCCGTCCATTGCAAAGGCGCAAACGATAATACCGACCCCAGTAGCGCCAAAGGCGTCAGTACCCAAGAAAACCAAGGAATCATCGCCGCATTGACCAAAGGGCTGATGATGGGCAACGACGCAAAAATATAGCCCAACAATACCACCGACAACACCGTCGCCGCCCATTGTCCGCGTACAGCCAAACGCCAGCCGCGTTCTTTCAGACGACCTGCCGAAGCCCAAATCAAGGCGGCAACCAAGCCGAACGACAGCCAAGTGCCGACGCCCAAAACCGCCAACGGATCAATCAACACCACCACCGCCAAAGCCTGCCACCACGCCGTCCAGCCCGAAGACAGACTGCCGCGCCACCAAGCCCAGGCAAACGCTGCCAACATCAAGACGCTTCGCTGCGTCGGCACAGAAAAACCTGCCAGCAGCGCATAAAACAAAGCCCCTGCCGCGCCGCCCGCCAAAATCCACACGCGCGGTTTTGCCGGTATCCAAGGCAGTCGTCTGAAAATCAGTTTGACCAGCCAACCCGCCAAAACTGCCACCATCGTAACGTGCAGCCCCGAAATACTGACCAAGTGCGTCAAGCCCAAAGGTCGGAACGTCTGCCACAGTTCGGGCCTCAACGCCGATTGTTCGCCTATGCTCAAAGCCCGCATCAGACCGATACCGTCCGAAAAATCCGGACTTCTCGCCCCGACAGCCTGCCAACGGCGGCTGACTGCATCGCGCCACACCGCCAAGCCGACACCGCCGCCCTCGCGAACCAAGCTCCTGCCCTTGCCCAGCGTACCCGCGCCATCCAAACCGTTTGCCAACGCCCAAGCCTCGCGGTTCAGCCCGCGCAGGTTCACTTCGCCGATAACCGGCTTGAGCCGTGCCGACACCTTCCAGCGGCTGCCTACCGCCCAATCGCGTTTCTGATAATCCGACAGCAATAAATCAAACTGCCGCCCGTCCTCCGTCCACGCCTTCGCCGCAAACTGCACCCGCCGCCCGTCGCCGCGCGGCATATCCGCGACTTCAACCGTCAACACCGACTCCGAAGCCCCGTTCAGCGGCCATTGCGCCGACAAAGCCGCTTCCGTCCGAAACACGCCGTAAGCCGCGCCGAGCAGGACGCACAGCATCATTCCCGCCACCGCAAACCGCCGAGAAGCCGCCAGCAAAACCAATGCCGCCGCCAGCCACACACCCCAATGCGGTATGGACGGCAAAGCGAACGAGGCGATGACGCCGACTACCCAAAACGGCAATCCATAATATTTCAGCAAAACTGTTTCCCTTTTTATTATTAGTTTTGAAATCAGGTGGGGATAATAATTGAATTTCCTACAAACGTCATGAAAAAGGTCGTCTGAAAACCTGAATCTCAAGTTTTCAGACGACCTTTCGTCTTAGGGCTTCAATATTTCACATCGGCAATGCGGTTTTACAAATCCTGCAAACGCTCGACCGAAGGGGCGTAGTAATATGCGCCGGACACTGCGGTGGAAAGATAATTGAGCAGCAGGTCGGTTTTGCCGTCGGCATCGCCGAACATATGTAAAAGCTGTACTTCGATGTTGTGTAGGGTGTGGCAGTAGGCGGTGAACATCAGACCGTGTTCGCCGCTGATTTTGCCGAAGGGCAGGCTGCGGCGGACGATTTTCAGACCCACGCCGTTTTCTTTCAGGTTGACGCGGCCCAAATGCGAATCGGGCAGGCGCACGTCTTTGCTGAATTCTTCGTTGGCTTCTTTGCTGCGGCCGACGCTGGCTTCTTGTTCGGCAACGGGGACGGCATCCCATTTTTTCAGGTCGTGCAGGTATTTTTGCAGCAGGACGTAGCTGCCGCCGGCATCGGGTCGGCCTTCGGGAATAATGGCGACATTGCGGACGTTTTCATCGCCTTGCGGGTTTTCAGTACCATCGACGAAGCCGTCCAGTCCGCGGTCTTCATACAGGCGCAGACCGTGTTCTTCGGTGGCGATGCTGATGCTGTCGCCGAACGCGGCAAAGACGGATTGTGCGAGTGCGAAGGCGGCTTTTTGGCGGCAGGCTTGGATGTGGATGTAAATATCGTGTTGGGTTGAGGGGGCAAGACCGTTGCCCATGACGGGGAAGGGTTTGATTTCGCTGCCTTCTTCTGCGTGTCCGAATGCTTTCCATGCGTCGCTGCCGAAGGCGATGGTCATGCCTAAAATATCTTCGGGAAAGCGGGTTTTCAGCTTCGCCAAAGCTTCAAGCGAGCTTCGGCAGGCGGTTTTGATGTCATCGTAGCGACCGTCGCGGATGTCGGCTTCGATAAATATGCCGGCTTGGGCGTGATCGGGGATGATGGCGGTTTGCGGGCGGGGCATTGTGTTTCCTTTTCAGTTTATTGGATTTTTCAGGCGGTATTATAGCACTTAAGGTTTTCAGACAACCTCGTCTGAAAGGGCGGATATGATAGAATCCGCCGTTTGTTTTTTGATTTTCAACAGGTTCGCTTTATGTTCGGTACGATGTTTTTGATTATGATTGTATTGCTCCAGCTTTTCACGTTCGGACTGGGGCGTTCGTTGCAATGGCTGTTCGCGCCGGTGGTCGGCAAGGCGGGCAGGCGTTGGCTGATGGGGGTGTCGTATTTCGTGACCAACGGCCTGCTGGCGGGGCTTTTGTTGGAATTGGGACATTTTATGTTCCGCATCATGGCGTTTTGGATGGTGTTGCTGCTGTTTGTGATGTATGCGGCACTGGCGACGTTTGTCCTGTTCCTGCTGCTGCGCAAATTCGTGGCCAGTCGGTCGCTGTCGCGCAGCCTGCGCTTGTTTGCGCCGCTGTTCGTATTAGGTTTGGTCGGCTTGGGGATGTACAACGCCTATACGCCCGTTGTCCGTCATCAGACCGTCGTGATCGATAAGAAAATGGATAAGCCGCTGCGTATCGGCATGGCAAGCGACCTGCACTTGGGAATTTTGTTCGGCGCGTGGCAACTGGATAAGCTGGTGGACATCATGAACCGCGAAAAAGTCGATTTAATCCTATTGCCGGGCGATTTGATGGACGACAACGTCGATGCCTACCGCAAAGAAAATATGCAGCCGCATCTGGGTCGCCTGAAAGCACCGCTGGGTGTTTACGCGACTTTGGGCAATCACGATATGTTCGGCGACAGCGCGCGCATCCGCCATGACCTCGAAGCGGCAGGCATTACCGTGCTCGGCAACCAAGTGTTGCAACACGATGCGTTCCTGCTCGTCGGCCGCAACGACGATGTAGACCAAGACCGTCCGTCTGTTGCGCAGTTGCTGGAAAACCACAATACCGACCAGCCCGTTTTGCTGATGGATCACCGCCCGACCGAAGTCGAGGTGCACGCCAAGCTGCCTATTGACGTTCAAGTTTCCGGCCATGTCCACAACGGCCAAATCGCGCCGGCAAACCTGATTGTGCGTACCCTCTACCGTCTTGCCTACGGCTACGAGGAAATCGGCGGAAGACACTTTTTTGTTACGTCCGGCTACGGTTTCTGGGGGATTCCGTTGCGCTTGGGTTCGCAGTCGGAAGTGTGGGTGATTGATGTGAAGGGGAAATAGCGGTATTGCAAAATGAAAAGATAAAAAATACAGGCTTGCCGTTGCGCAGCCTGTATTTTTTTATTTGTTGTGAAATGTTATGACGTGCGCGGCTTTGTTGTTTTTAGAATGTGGTTCCAATCTATTGAATCAATCGAAACAAGGAAATCAATAGAAAATTACCAAATAAAACCGTTCGAACCGGTCTTGCAATGCAAACTGTTTTTATTTATATTTACGTTTAAGAATAAAACACACTATCAATACTGAGCGAAAGAAAACACGGAGCACATCATGTTTGTTTGCATTTGCAACGCCATTACCGACCACGACATCAAAGAAACCATCGCTGCAGGCGCGAGTACCATGAGCGATTTACAGGCTCAATTGGGCGTTGCGACCTGCTGCGGCTGCTGCGGCGAGTTGGCGGCTTCCTTCCTGAATGCCAACAGTGCGCAAACGACAGTTACCGCCGGTATCAATGTGCAATCCTAATCTTGTCTAAAGCATTATCAAAGGTCGTCTGAAACCGAAATCAAGGTTTCAGACGACCTTTGCATTGACGGCAGCCTTTATCTTACAATCCGTTTTTCGTTTACCACACCGCAAAGCATCCGCCATGAAGCTGACCCTGATGTTTCGAGAATATTGCAGTCTCTGTCACAAAATGCGTGAACAGCTCAAGCCGTATCAAGAGGCATTCGGTTTTGAGTTGGAAATCTTCGATGTCGATGAAGACCCTGTTTTAGAAGAAAAGTATAACGAGCTTGTCCCCGTGTTATTGGATGGTGACGAAGAAATCTGCCATTGGTTTTTGGATGAGGAAAAACTGAAGGCATGGTTGGAAGGGAAGAAACCGATCGCCCGAGCATAGTTTGTTGTTCCATCCTGATGTACAGTGAATCCCTTATCAATAAAAAGGTCGTCTGAAAAAAACAAACGGAGTTTTTTCAAACGACCTTTTTGCTATGTTAAAACCGGATTATTCCGCCTTCAAACCTGCCACACACTGCTTGTCGCGATCTTCAAATGCTTGCGCGCCGCCGAGCAGATCGAGCTGCTCTTGCGGGCTGAGTTTTCCTAAGGAGCGGATTTGCTCTTCGGAGAGCTTGTCCAAAGGCTTGTCCCACATACAGGTGCAGTAATCGGCGGCGAGTTTGCTGTTGTTTGAATCCAAGCCACTTTCTTTCAAATCGTTTTGCCATTTTTCGGCAAAGGGGATGTTTTTCACGCAAGATTCAAAGATGTTCTGCTTAGCCTGCGGTTTGGACATGGCGCATTGGGAGAGCAGGGCGGTGGCGGCGAGCAGCGCCAAAATGACCCACGCCCAAATGCGGATGGTGCGGATTTTGGCTTTCGCTTTTTTACGCGCCGCGGCTTGCTCTTCGGCGGACATTTCGTTTTTCGGCTCAGTCATGCAGGCTTTCCATGCGGATCATGGTGATCGGTTTTTCCACGCAGCTTAATGCTTCGATGGCGGCAATGGCGCGCTTGATGTTTTTCTCGACCGTGCTGTGGGTCAGAATCACGATTTCGGCGGTGGTTTGGTCGATCACGCCTTTTTGGATTAAGGCTTCGATGGACACGTTTTCTTTTGCCAAAAGCGCGGCGATTTGCCCCAGCGTACCCGGTTCGTCTTTGGCTTGGACGCGCAGGTAGTAGCTGCTGGTGATTTCGTCCATAGGCAGGATGGTTTGCGCTTGGACTTGGGCGGGTTGGAACGCCAGATGCGGTACGCGGTGGTCGGTATCGGCTTCAATCAGGCGGGCGATGTCGATGATGTCGGCAACCACGGCGGAAGCGGTCGGCAATGCGCCCGCGCCCGCGCCGTAATATAAGGTTTCGCCGACCATATCGGCGTTGACGCGCACGGCGTTCATCACGCCGTTGACGTTTGCCAAGAGGCGGCTTTCGGGAATCAGGGTCGGATGGACGCGCAATTCGATGCCTTTGTCGGTTTTGCGGGTAATGCCCAAAAGTTTGATGCGGTAGCCGAGTTCTTCGGCGTATTTGATGTCGCGGCTGTCGAGTTTGCTGATGCCTTCGAGGTAGCAGGCGGGGAAGTTCATCGGCGTGCCAAATGCCAGCGCGCTCATGATGGTAATTTTGTGGCCCGCGTCGTTGCCTTCGATGTCGAAGGTCGGATCGGCTTCGGCATAGCCCAATGCCTGCGCTTCTTTCAATACGTCGGCAAACGCGCTGCCTTTTTCGCGCATTTCGGAGAGGATGAAGTTGCTGGTGCCGTTGATGATGCCGGCGATGCTGCGGATGCGGTTGGCGGCGAGGCCTTCGCGCAGGGCTTTGATAATCGGGATGCCGCCCGCTACTGCTGCTTCAAATTGCACCATGACGTTTTTTTCTTCCGCCAGCGGGAAGATTTCGTTGCCGTATTCGGCGAGCAGTTTTTTGTTGGCGGTAACGATGTGTTTGCCGTTTTCAATGGCTTTCAATACCGCATCTTTGGCGATGCCGGTACCGCCGAACAATTCGACGACGACATCGACGTCTTCGCGCGCGACCAGTTCGAACGGGTCTTTGACAAAGGCTGCGGACGGACAGGTTTGGCGGGCTTTTTCTTCGCTCAAGTCGCATACGGCACTGATGCGCACTTCGCGTCCCAAACGGCGGCTGATTTCCGCCGCATTGTCCTGCAACACGGCAGCCGTACCGCCGCCGACCGTACCTAAACCTAAAAGACCGATGTTTACTGGCTTCATTGTGCCTCCTTGTGAGCCGATTTTCTTAAATCAAAAAGTAAAAACAGAAATTCAGAAAGCCCGAAACGTGACGCCGCCGCAGGGGATTGATATAGTGGATTAAATTTAAATCAGGACAAGGCGACGAAGCCGCAGACAGTACAGATAGTACGGCAAGGCGAGGCAACGCCGTACTGGTTTAAAGTTAATCCACTATAATGCTGATTTTGCAATGGCGGAAGACGCAGGCTAAAGTCGCCCATCCTACCTGAAATTGCCTGATTTTGCACCTTTTTTACGGAACGCGGCGAAAGGGCGGCAAGCCTGTTTGCAATAGATGGATGAAGCCGAGAAGGAAACGGAAGAAAATGCTGATTGAAGAAAACAAAACCGATGAAACCCTAAGCCTGACCGCTTATCGGGCGGGCGCAATCGAAGCGGGCGGCAAAACCTACACCACACCCATCATCTGGCGCAACGGCAAAATCGAAGCAATGAACGTGCAAACGCCGTCCGAACTGACTGCCGCCGACCTGTTTCAGACGACCTCAGATTTAGATGATTTGCCCGAAGTCATCATTATTGGCACGGGGGAGAAGCAGCAGTTCCTCCATCCGAAAATCGCCGCCGAACTTGCCGCACACGGCATCGGGTTGGAATGTATGAACACAGCCTCCGCCTGCCGCACGCTGGTGTTGCTGCAAGGCGAAGGGCGCAGCGTTTGGGCGTGGTTGTGGGTGTGAACAGGCATCCGCTGGATATAAAAAGGTCGTCTGAAAATTTCAGACGACCTTTGTCTATGAAACAGCCGATACCTTATCCCAATACGACAAACCGTCCGTCAAAGACGGCAGCCAATTCGTTTTCCGAATAGATTTCGGTTTGCAGGGCGATTTTTCCTTTTTTATGGCGCTCGAACATGGTTTTGAGTTTTTGCCACTCTTCAGCCGGCGGACTGCGCGTGATGATGGTCAGGTCGCCTCGTGCAGGGCGCAGGTAGCGGGTAGTACCTTCTTGAATGACGATATTGCCATCCGATTCGGGGCAATGGAGATAGACCGTTGCCCAGCCGCCGACGGTTGCCGCCAATGCGATACTGCCGCCGAAGGCGGTATTTTTATGATTGCGGTTGGGGGCGTGGGGTGAGAAAAGTACGGTCTGATCCGCTGTGGTTTCCAAGACGCTCAGGTCGAGCAGGGCGGTCGCAGGGATGTGGGTATGTAGGAAATCTTGCAGGGTTTCGGGGTTCATGGTCGGTATCGGGACGGGGCGTCTGAAAATCAGGGGCAGGCAGCAAAGCCCTATCAATTATAGCGATAAGGCGTCGCAGAGGGCTTATTTTGATTGCTTGTGTTGTCCTGCCAGCCGCACATAATGCGCGGCCGAATATTTCAAAAACTCTTTTTCCTTGTCCGTCAGCGGGCGGACTTGCTTGACGGGCGAGCCGACATAAAGATAGCCGCTTTCCAAACGTTTGCGCGGCGGCACCAAGCTGCCTGCGCCTATCATCACGTCGCTTTCGACGACGGTATCGTCCAGAATAATTGTTCCCATACCGATTAAAACGCGGTCGCCGATACGGCAGCCGTGCAGCATGACTTTGTGTCCGACGGTAACGTCTTCGCCGATGACAAGGGGCGAGCCTTCAGGCTTTTCCGCATTTTTGTGCGAAACGTGCAAGACGCTGCCGTCCTGTACATTGCTGCGCGCGCCGATGCTGATGCTGTTCACGTCGCCGCGCAAAACGGCATAGGGCCAGACGGATACGTCTTCGGCAAGCGACACTTCGCCGATGATGACCGAAGTTTCATCGATAAGGCAGGACTCGTGGACTTGCGGAGTATGGTCTAAGAAGGGGCGGATGGGGTTCATGCGGTTATTTCCTTTGTAAGCAGGGTTTGTTTTAAGAGGTCGTCTGAAACGGATTTCAAGCTTTTCAGACGACCTTTTTAAATGTTGGGTTTTGAGCCAATCTATCCTTAACTAAAACCATCTATTAGCAGGACATTTTTCTTCATATTTGGCTAAATCACTCGATTTTATCTTGTTTAAAGACACTAATTGTCTACATAATTGCTGAAATCTACCGAAAGATTCGCAATCTCCGGCGACAGAAGCATAAAACCATAGATACTGATCAATTTCTTCCAAGGAAGATAGTTTGCAAATATTATCTATTTGATTTTCCATGATTCTATCGGCTATGTCGTATTGTTCATTAGCATATAGGTTATCTAACTTAGATTCAAACTCTTCAAAATTATTAAAATTCATTTTGATATTTCTAATTAATTAAACGAAATGATGCCGAAGGAACTGCCCCCGAATTAAGCTTTAATCACCCAAGTTCTAAATAATTCTCTCATCCTTTATTCGTTGGATATTCATTAGAAAAAACGATCATTTTCCCTTCCGGATAATTTCCTTTCCAGCCGCAAGGGAAACCGTTATGCTGGAAAACATATAAGATATCTTTCCAAATTTCCGGCATATAATTATTGGCGTAACAATTCAATAAAATGTCCATATAATAAGGCATTGTTTCCTCGAGGAAGTTTACTACTCCCTCTATCGTGAGCTTTTTATCTGCCCCATGTAAATCCTTATCTAGTGCCCCCAAGCAATTGGTATTAATTAATTTACGACCAACCAAGTAGTGCCAATCGAAATCATCCGAATCTGGGAATTGCTGAGTAGCCATAATCTCCTCCCACTCATCCCATTCGTCGCCTAACAGATATCTGGCTTCCTCCGGAGAGGCTGTAACGATAAATCTTTCACGATCTCCGTCATAAGGACGGGAAAAGAAACTGTCTGATGACAAAAAATCAACCACGGGTTGCGCTGATTCAAGTATTTGGTTCCAAGTCTTTTTCATTGTTGTTTATCTCTTATCTAGTTACGAATGATAAAGGTCGTCTGAAACAGGTTTCAAATTTTTTTCAGACGACCTTTTCAAACCCACCCATACACATGAATTAAGATTTCAAACGGATTACGGTTTTCTCATCCTTTATTCGTTGGAAAAAACGATCATTTTCCCTTCCGGATAATCTCCTTTCCAGCCGCAAGGGAAACCGTTATGCTGGAAAACATATAAAATATCTTTCCAAATTTCCGGCATATAATTATTGGCGTAACAATCCAATAAAATTTCCATATAATAAGGCATTGTTTTTTCGAGAAAGTTTACTACACCCTCTATCGTGAGCTTTTTATCTGCCCCATGAAAATTCTTATCTAGGGCCCCCAGGCAATTGGTATTACTTACTTTACGATCAATAATGTAGTGCCAATCGAAATCCTCCAGACCCGAGAATTGCTGAGTATCTATAATCTCCTCCCACTCGTCCCATTCGCGACCTAAAAGATATTTGGCTTCCTCCGGAGAGGCGGTAACGATAAATTTTTCACGATGGCCGTCATAAGGACGGGAAAAGAAACTGTCTGATGACAAAAAATCAACCACAGGTTGCGCCGATTCAAGTATATGGTTCCAAGTCTTTTTCATTGTTGTTTGCCTTTTGAATCAAATTTTACAAGCACCAAGTCCGGGAATATTGGTTTACGGGGCGCGGGCGAGATGAAAAATATTCGGTTTATATTATCTATCTGTCTTCGGGATGACAACTGTTATCCAAACAAAAAAGGTCGTCTGAAAAGGTTTCCAAGCTTTTCAGACGACCTTTGGTCTTGTATGAACGGTAAGCCTGTCTATAACAGCGGACTCATCAGGCGGACGGTGTTTTCTATCAGCCCGCGGAATTTGGAGCGTTGCTGCCATGCTTTGACGGTGATGTAGCTGCTGTTTTTGAGGTAGTCGCGTTGGAGGTTGCAGATTTGTTTGGTGATGTCGCGGTCGTAGATGGCGAGGCTGATTTCGAGGTTGAGGAAGAAGCTGCGCATGTCCATGTTGACCGTGCCGAAGAGGGCGTAGTCTTCGTCTATGGTCATGGTTTTGGCGTGCAGCAGTCCGCCTTCGAACATGGCGATTTTGACGCCTGCGTCGAGCAGCATGGGGTAGTAAGCGCGGGAGGCGTAGCGAACCATGAAGGAATCGACTTTGGCAGGCAGGATCAGGGTAACTTTGACGCCGCGTTTGGCAGCGATGGTCAATGCCATCAGGAGGGGTTCGTCGGGGACGAAATAGGGGGTGGTGATGGTAATTTGTTTGGTAGCGGCGTAAATCGCGCTGATGATGGTTTCGTAAATGACGTGGCTGCCCTGTTCTGGCGCGGAGGGGATGACTTGGGCGACGATGTCGCCCTGCTGCATTTTTTCGGGAAGGATTTCGGGAATGCGCTCTTGCGCCTGCGTCAGATATTGCTGCACGCTTTCGAGGTTTTCGTCGGTTTCGACGGCGAGGTCGGCAAAGAAGACGGCGGAGAGTTCGAGTACCAGCGGGCCGGTGCAGCGCATCATGACGTCCACCCATTCGCCGACGCCTGAATCTTTTTTGAAGAAGCGGGGATCGGCGAGGTTGAAGCTGCCGGTGTAGCCGATTTTGCTGTCAATGACGAGGATTTTGCGGTGGTTGCGCAGGTCGGTGCGGGTGAAGAAGGTGCGCCAGACGCCGACGGGCAAGGAGGCGTGGACTTCTATGCCGGCTTCGCGCAGGGTTTCTACCCAGCCGCTGTCGAAAAAGCGGCTGCTGCCGACGGCGTCGGCGAGGATGGCGCAATCCAAACCTCTGTCGGCGGCGGCAAGGAGTTCGTTTAACAGTTCTTCTATCCTGCCTTCGGGTTCGATGATGTAGAAGGCGAGCATGCAGGAATGGCGGGCGGAGCGGATGTCGGCAAGCATGGTGTCGATGATTTCATCGGTGGTGGACAGCAGCGTCATGGCGTTGTTACGCGTCGCGCCGAGTCCCGTTCCGCTCGCAGCGACTTTGCTGATGCCGTGATAACGGGATTTGACTTTGTCGCCGATATCAAGGTAAAGGTTAGACAGGTAAGTTTCGACGAAACCTTGATAAAAACGGTTCATCTCGTCCGTACGCTTTGCCCGCGCCGTGCCGAGCCGCGGCTCGCCGATAAGCAGGTAGGCGATGGTGCCGAAGACGGGGAAAAGGAAGAGGATAATCAGCCAGGCAAACGTGGAGCCGATGTTTTTTTGTTTGTACAACACGCGCAAGACGCAGCCGAGCGCGGCGCAGGTGTGGGCGAAAATGAAGATTTCTGTCCAGGTGATGTCTTTTAGAAAAGTCATGTTCGATAGGCGGTGGAGGAATGGCGGGAGCGGATGTATAGTAGATTAACTAAATCAGGACAAGGCGACGAAGCCGCAGACAGTACAGATAGTACGGAACCGATTCACTTGGTGCTTCAGCACCTTAGAGAATCGTTCTCTTTGAGCTAAGGCGAGGCAACGCCGTACTGGTTTAAAGTTAATCCACTATATTTTTGAGTCTGACTGGTTTGAGGCGGTAAGGTTCAGATGGTGAGTATATACAAAGGTCGTCTGAAAAACGAGTTGACACTGATAAGCGGGTGTTTTTCGTTTTCAGACGACCTTTTGAGTTTTGTTTTAGCGAAACTCGCTGCGCTCGTTTTAACGAAACTCGCTTCGCTCGTTTTCAGACGACCTTTTAGGTTTTTTTATTAGGATTGGGTGCGTCAAAGCACTAAAAGATACAGCCAGTAGGCAAAGCCGCCCAATGCTGCGCCTGCGGGCAGGTCAATCAGGTAGTGCTGTTTGGTAAAGATGCAGGACAGGGCAATCAATACGGGAAAGAGGAACGCGGCGGCGCCCAAAGTCGGCAGCGCGTGCAGGGCGGTCAGCATGGCGACGGAAACGTGCATACTGGGGAAGCAGTTGCTGGCTTGGTCGAATTTTTGAACAAACTGTAAAAACCATTCGGACGGTGTTTTACCGGTATTGATGCTGCGCCAATGCGGCGGGGTGGAAACGGGAAACAGCCAGAAGAACAGCATTTGCATAAACAGCAACATCAGGAAGCTGAACGCCATCATGTTGAAATGGCGGTGGTCGGTGGCGATGATGTTGAGGTAGAGGATGGCGGGGTAGTAAAGGAAGCTGTATATCCACGACCAACGCGGGCGGAAAGGGATTTTTTCGTCTATCGGGGAATTCCAAACGATCTCTTTGCGCAAAGGGTGGCGCTGGGTATAAAAGTAAAACTGATAAGCGCCGATAATCATCACGCCGCTCAATATCAGATTGACGAAATAGTCTTGAAAGTTCATATGTGTGTTCCTAGAGGAGTTGTCAACATTCAATAGTTTCCGTGTCTTTTTATCCTCAAAGCGGAAGATTCAAGGTGTCCAACCTTGTTGCAGTTTCCGCCTTGAATCTTCCGCTTTGTGAACAAAAATCCACTGGGAAAATTAAATGTTGACAGCCCCTAAAAAGATGGATTTTATTGAAATTGGAAAGGTTGTTTTAAAGAACATCATCATACATGTCTTTTGAAATATGTGAAATCAATCTGATTTGATTTGGGTAAATATGCAGTCAGTTAAATAGAAAATGTCTGATTTTTACTTTTCATCCAATATAAAAGGTCGTCTGAAAACCAAACCGGTAGGCAGTTTGGGTTTTCAGACGACCTTTTACGTTACGCCCAATCAGGCGTGATATTGGCGCGACAGTTCGTGTACGGTATCGACTAAGATTTTGGCGTGTTCGGGGTCGGCGTGTTGGTTGATGCCGTGTCCGAGGTTGAAGACATGGCCGCTGCCGTTTCCGTAGTCGGCTAGGATGCGCGCGACTTCGGAGCGGATGGATTGGGGCGTGCCAAAGAGGGCAAACGGGTCGAAGTTGCCTTGCAGGGCGACTTGGTTGCCGACGCGGCGGCGTGCTTCGCCGATGTTGCACGTCCAGTCCAAACCCAATGCGTCTGCACCGATTTCCGCCATGCCCTCCAGCCACAGCCCGCCGCCTTTGGCAAACACGATAACGGGAACGCGCCTGCCTTCGCTTTCGCGTTTCAATCCGGCAATGATTTGGCGGATGTATTTGAGGCTGAACTCTTTAAACGCCGCATCGCTCAGGACGCCGCCCCAAGTGTCGAAAATCTGCACGGCCTGCGCACCTGCGTCGATTTGGGCGTTGAGGTAGGCGGTAACGGCTTGGGCGTTGGTGTCGAGGATTTTGTGCAGCAAATCGGGGCGCGAGTACATCATGGTTTTGATGGTGCGGAATTCTTTGCTGCTGCCGCCTTCGACCATATAGCAGGCGAGCGTGAACGGGCTGCCGGAGAAACCGATAAGCGGTACGCGGCCGTCCAATGCTTTGCGGATGGAGCCGACGGCGTCAAAGACGTATTGCAGTTTTTCCATATCGGGAACTTGCAGCTTGGCAATGTCGGCTTCGTGTTGCAAGGCGCGTTCGAATTTCGGACCTTCGCCTTCTGCAAAATACAGTCCCAAGCCCATTGCGTCGGGGACGGTCAGGATGTCGGAGAACAGAATCGCCGCGTCCAAATCGAAGCGGTCTAAAGGTTGGATGGTGACTTCGGTCGCCAATTCGGTGTTTTTACACAAATCGAGAAAGCTGCCCGCTTTCGCGCGCGTGGCTTTGTATTCGGGCAGATAACGCCCCGCCTGACGCATCATCCAAATCGGCGTGTATTCGACGGGCTGTTTGAGCAGGGCGCGGAGGAAGGTGTCGTTTTTCAAAGAGGTCATGTGGGGGGCTTTCGGTTTGTTTGTAAAACGGGGAAGGAAAACGGTTTTCAGACGACCTTTGCGGCGGTTTCCGCAATGAAAGGTCGTCTGAAAAGGGGGATAGATAAAGATGTTTCCCAAACTCAGCTATGCTGCTCCAACGCCGCGTGGCGTTCGTCATCGGAGACGGCTTCCAAAACCAATTTCCGCTGTTCCTGAGCTTTTTGCGGTTGTCCGGTTTCGTCGAGTACGCGTGCCAGCATGAGGCGGGCGGCGATGCTCGGTTGCAGGGCGATGCTGGCTTCGAGGTAACTTTGCGCCTTGCCCCACAGGCTGCGGCCGTAGGCAAGCTGTCCGAGGTACATCAAGAGCGGCGCGTCGTCGGGTTTGTCTTTCAGCCAAGAATCGGCAAGGTCGATGGCTTTCTGCTGACCGCGTTCGTTGAAGAAGCGGACGCTTTCGACGAAGGCTTCCAAAAGTTCGGGGCGGCGGTTTTGCGGGTAGTATTGGCGCACCCATTTGACGGCTTCGGTATAGAGTCCGAGACGCTCGTATTTTTCGGCAATGGCGACACACAATTCGTCCGCTTTGAGTGCTTCGGGAATGCGCTTCAGACAGGTTTTCAGACCGGCTGCGTCTGATGCTTCCGCCAACAGGCGGCGGTATGCCCAGCTTTGGTATTGTTCCGCTTCAAAATCGTTAATCGCGCCGACTTTCATCAATTTTTCGGATTTCGCCAACACGTCTTCCGCATCGCCGTGGTCAAAGGCATAACGCAGTTGCAGGCGGGCGAGGCGGGACAGGTTGGGATGGATGCGCGCGGCGGCGTTGAGATTTTGCAGGGCGGTCGGATAATCGCGGCGGCCGAGTGCGGACTCTGCCAACAACAGATAGCGGGAAAGCTGCTGTTTGTTCGGCAGTTTTTCGATGTCTTTCAGGTAGTGGTCGCGCAGTTCGAAGTTTTCCATTTGGTCGGCGGCGTGCGCGCCCAGCATCAACGCGAGATTGCGGTTGTCGCCGGCTTCTTTGTTTTCCAATACTTTGGCGGCTTCCTGCTCCGCTTTTTCAAAGCGGCCTTCAAAAAACGCCAAACCTGCGCTGTTCAAAGCAACGGCTGCCTGACGGCCTTTGCGCGCCGTACCGAAACGCTGCATACGGGCGGGGATGTTCATCAGGCCGACGATGAATTTGATCAGGAAATACAGGGTAACGACAAACAGAACCAGCCCTAAGATAAAGGCGTGCAGGTTGACCCGCATCATGACTTGTCCGACGACGATATAGACATTACCCGTGTAAATACCGGAAGTTAGGACGATACCGACTGCTGCGGCGAATAAAACGACAATCCAGACGACGGCTTTCATGCACGGCCTCCTTTGGTCTCAGCATCGGCGGCAGGGCGGCTTTGTTTCTCAGGAGCCGCTTTCTTTTCCGGCTCGGAAATGTTTTGCGGTTTGGCCTCGGAAGGCAGCGCCGGAGCTTCTAAAGGCTTCGCGTCTGTTTGGGTGGAAGGGGTGGGTTTCTGCGCAGGAGCGGGTCTTGCTTTGGCAGGATGGGCAGCCTTCGGAGCCGGTGCGGTTTTCGGTGCGGAAGCAGTTTCATTCACCTGCGAGGCGGTTTGAGGAGCGGCAGCTTCGGACGCGGCGGAGGGCAGGGGCGCGGACGCGGCGGTTGTTACGGGTTCGGGCAGCGCGACCGGAGTGCGCGTACCGTCTTGATAGGCGCGGATTGCGCTGAGGCTGGCTTTCAAACTGTCGTCTGAAATCATACGTACATCCAGCGCTTTCAATTCGGACAACTCTTTCAGCCATGCCTGTGTTGCGGGCGATTTGTCGTCAAAGTATTGCTTGACTGCCGCTTCGACGTAGTTCAAATCGCTTTGATAAACCTCGCCGTTGTGCTGCATCAGCGCGGTACGCGCATCCAAAAGGCGCAGGCGCAGGTTTTCGCGGACGAAATACGCCTGTTCGGGCGACAGCAGCATCGCGTCTTTATTGTCGAGTCGGCGGACTTCCACCAGCCCTTTCAGTGCAACCAAAGATTTATCCCAAGTATTTTGCCACCAAGAGCCTGAAGATGCGCCGTTGCTTTGCGCCTGTTCGCCCGGCTGCAATACGCCGTCCAACACCAGCGGCAGGCCGGAAACGGCGGTTTCCAAACGATCAAGGCGCAGCGCCGTGCCGGAAATATCGACATACGGACGGTTTTTCAATGCCGCCAAATCATGGCTGACGGCTTGTTTGATGGGCAGCAGCTCGGGCTGGTCGAAACGGCTCAGGCGGCCGTCGATATGTTCCAACACCGCCGCCGCGCCTTGTACGTTGCCCGACAGCAGCAGTTGCTGCGAGGCGAGGTTCAACATGGTTTCCGCTTCGTCAACCAGCCAGTTGACGCGCCCTTTGGTCAGCTCCTGATACGCTTTTTGCGTCAACAGGATTTGTTCGCTGTTTGCCATTTGGGCTTTGCTCAAGCGCTCCAATTCGGCTTGGATGGCGGTTTGGCGGTTTAAATGGTCTTTCAGGAGTAAAGCGTTTTCAGATTCGCCCAAGGCGGCTTTATCGAGCTTTTGGTTAAACGAAAGCTCTTGGTTTTTCAAGACGTTTTGTCCTTGCACAAACAAAAAGCCACTTGCGCCCAAACCCAGCAGCGCCAGCACCAGCGCGCCTACCGCCAGCCCTCTGCCGCCGGATTGTTTGATGATGACGGGGGCGGGTTGGTTTTGAGGAAGATTTTTAGATTCAGACATGTGTGTTCCTGCGTATTCGGAGGTTTTAGGCTGCTTGGCCTTTTTCGGAGCCACTGTTTCAGACGACCCCGCGTTACCCTGACTGTCGACGATAATCGGCCGACCGGCTTCGTTTGCTTCGGATGGATTGTCTTCAGACCGGCTCATCGGTTTGCTCCTTAGGAAATGATGAAAGTGCCGCTTTCAGAGAAGCGACGACCCGTATGTGGCGCGCACCCGCCTCGCGAAGCGCGTCGGCTATGCGCGGATGATGGGTGAAGTATAACAAGGATTCGAAGAATCGGGAAAATTGCGGCGGAACCTGAGCAAACAGCCCGCGCACCAGTTCGCCCGAAGCGATAAAGGCGGCATCAATGGATTCGGCATCAAAATCCTGCCAATTCAATTCATTAGGTCGTCTGAGATACACTTCCGCGATTTCCACTGCAAAGCCTTTTTTCTTTAACGACTCCGCCAAAAAATCGCGCCCGCCGCGTCCGCGCACAATCAATACGCGTGCGCCTTGCGGCAGCGTATCCCAAACCGGCAGCCGCAACACCGCCTCGCTGTCGTTGCCTTCTTGCGGCACAGAAACATTTTTTGCGCCGCAGCGTACCAACGCCCGACCGCTTGCCTGCCCGACCGCAACCTGAACCTTCAGGTCGTCTGAAAAATCCACATACGGCGCAGCGGTTTCAACCGCCGTCGGACTGACCCAAAACACCGCGTCCGAACGGGAAAACTGTTCTTTCAAGCCGCGCAATGCTGCTTCGTCCGGCTCGATTTCAACCGGACTCAACACCCGCGCGCGCCAGCCTGCCTGCGAACAGGTGCGCACATCATCTCCCGCGCGCGCGGACGGACGGACAATCAGCATGACAGGCATTTCAGACGACCTCTTTATAGGATGGATAATGGGGCGATGACGTTTAAATCGGTTTGAAAAAGCATATCCAATGGATATAATTCTTTTTGTATTTTTACGGCAGAACCCTGCCAAGTCAATACTGAGTATGGTTTCAATAGGGTATTGGACGGTAGGTCGGGCAGAATTCGATTTTAGGAAAACATAATATGAACAAAATAGCGACAATACTTTTCGCTGCGTTACTGGTGCCGTCTGTCTCTTTTGCAAGCGGAGACAATGCCGCCAAGGTCAGTTTGGTGAAGAAGATTTATCAAGAAGCAAGCCGCGATGATGAATCGGGCGTGAAGATTTTGAACCGATATGCCGATGCTTCTTTGAAAAAAGCCATCCGTACCGCTTCTCGGTCGGCGGATTTGTGTATAGAGACTGATCCGATATGGAACAGTCAGGACCCCGAAACCGAAGTCAAGGTCAACGTGTCTGCCTTGCCCAACGGCAAAATTCGTGCCGGCTTCAAACAATGGGGGCATCCGACCAAAGTAGATTATTCGGTCAGCTGCTCCGGAAATGTCTGCAAAGTGACGGATGTCGATCATCTCAAACGGACTTGGCTGCAATGCCGTTAATTTGTCGAATACATGAAAAGGTCGTCTGAAAATATTTTTCAGACGACCTTTTTTATACTGGGAGCTGTCGAGATTCAATAGTTTCCGTTGCGTTGGAAATCCTCGCAAGGTATCCAACCTTGTTGCGGTTTCCGCCTTGAATCTTCCGCTTTATGAACAAATTCCACTTGGAAAATTAAATGTTGAGAGCCACCGGTTACCAAATGCCAAACCATTGTCCGCTTGATTCTTGACGGCGTTCGTTGTGCCCGCCGTTTTGCATTTCGCGCTCTTCGCGACGGAAGTCCCACGGGGCTTGGGGATTTTTACCGCTCCACAAACCTTTGCGTTTTTGTTTCGCCTGTTTTTGGGCAGCGGCGTAGTCGGTGTAGGCGGTTTTGCTTTGTTGTTTTTTGGCGTAGCTGTCGTAATGCCATGCCGCTCCGTCGCGGAGTTGCATGAGGTTCAAATCGGTCGTCCCGACGGAAACTTGCGCGACTTCGCGTTGGTAGCGGTCTGTTTCAAATACGCGTACCTTCACCTTTTTGCTGTCGGCGGCATCAATCAAGTTGTCCCGCGAACGTGTGCCGTATGCCTGATTGATTTCGGGCGCATCGATATACGCCATGCGGATTTTGTGTTTCGCGCCGTCTTCGTCGATAACGTGGAGGGTGTCGCCGTCGTGGATTTTGGAGATTTTGCCGCGATAGGTATGGGGAGTGGTGGAATTGCGTTTTTGAGTGTGCGGACGGCTTTGGTGTGCATTATTTTCAGACGACCCTGATTTGACGGTTTCCGATAATAATGCGCCGAAGGCTTCCATACCGAGATGGCTGCTGCCTGTGAGCGCAGAAGCGAATTGCATGCCGGAGCGGATGATTTCGGTATCGCGCGAGCTGTAACCCAATGCGCCCAAGACGGACAAAACCACGGGAAGCCATTTTAAGATTGTTTTGGTTTTCATAAGGTTGACGGTGGTTTGTTTGAGGTCGTCTGAAACTTTTCAGACGACCTTTGACCTTTGGGGGATGGTTGTATTAACCGAACAGTCTGTTCACATCAGAGGCTTTTTTGCGGTAAGGCAGGCGGATATCGACGCGGAAGATGCCGTCGAGTTGGCGGCTTTGGATTTTGGCATCGTTGTCGTACATCAGCGTCAGGCGTTCTTTGAGGTTGTGCAATGCCATTGAGTTGCCTTTGTGCGGTTTGGCGTTTTCGCTGCTTTCGGGCGGGGTGTACGGGTTTTCGATGCGGATGTAGATGGATGATTTGTTGAGCTTGGTAAACACAGTAATCATGCCGGGGCGGTGGGTCGATTCGACGCCGTGGAAGACCGCGTTTTCCAATAGGGGTTGGAGCAGGAGGTGCGGCGTTTCTGCGTCATCGGGCGCCTGGTGCTGCCACATCACTTGCACGCGCATATGGCCCATGCGGATTTGTTCGATGGCGATGTATTCCTGCGCCCATTCGATTTCCTGTCCTAAAGTGCTGCTTTGACTGCCGTCGCGCAGTTGGGCGCGGAAGAGGTTGGCGAGGTTCTCCAGCAGGGTTTCCGCATCATACGGGCGCAGGCGGATGAGGCTGATGGCGGCGTTGAGGCTGTTGAACAGGAAATGCGGGCGGATGCGGGCAGTCAGCGCGCTGAGGCGGGCTTCGGAAATCGAAGGCGCAAGGCCGTTCCGGCGCGAAGCTTCGTAATACATCAGCCCGAGCAGGAAAAGGTTGAACAGGAAGAAATGTTGCGAGAGTGTTCTGCCGTGTGTTTTCAGAATGAAGAAATCGACGATTGCAAATATCGATAAATTCAAAAAATAGGTAATAATGACGCCGTAGGGCGATGTTTTGATGGCAGGGGTGAAGATATTGACGAAATAGGCTTTAACCAAAATCCCCAGCAATACGGGAAACACCCATTGGGAATGATGGTAAATCTCTGCGGAATAGGAGAGCGAAGAATCGCTGATCAAGGGTAGAAAGAACAGACTGCCCAAGACAATAATCAAAAGGCGCACGACTGTTGCCGAATTGCGCAGGTCCGGGACGGCGAATGTATTGTTGATTTGACGTATAATAGACATAAAATTTCCAACCGTTTTCTTTTAATGCGTTTATACGAGCCTTATTGGCTCTGTTATTTTATCTGAAGGACGAAACCATGAGTAAGGACAAAACCTGGTCGGGCCGTTTTAACGAGCCTGTTTCCGAACTGGTGAAAAAATACACCGGTTCGATCGATTTCGACAAACGGCTTGCCGAGTGGGACATTCAGGGTTCGCTGGCTCACGCGCAAATGCTTGTTCAATCAGGTGTTTTGAGTGAAGAAGATTTGGCGGCGATTCGTCAGGGAATGGCGGAGATTATAGCAGAAATCAAGGACGGTACTATTTCTTGGTCGCTGGATTTGGAAGACGTCCACATGAACATCGAACGCCGCCTGACCGAAAAAATCGGCGATGCCGGCAAACGCCTGCATACCGGCCGCAGCCGCAACGACCAAGTTGCCACCGACATCCGCCTGTGGCTGCGCGACCAGATTACCGTCATTCAAGACCTGATTCGAAGCCTGCAAACGGCTTTGGTCGATTTGGCGGAACAAAATGCTGAAACCGTCATGCCCGGTTTCACCCATCTGCAAGTCGCCCAGCCCGTCAGTTTCGGACACCACATGCTCGCCTACGTCGAAATGCTCGGACGCGATTTCGAGCGCATGACCGACTGTCGCAAACGCGTCAACCGTATGCCGCTCGGCGCCGCCGCCCTTGCCGGTACGACCTATCCGATTCAGCGCGAAATCACCGCCGAATTGCTGGGCTTTGAACAAATCTGCCAAAACTCGCTCGATGCCGTATCCGACCGCGATTTTGCCGTCGAGTTCACCGCCGCCGCCTCGCTGATTATGGTTCACCTGAGCCGCTTATCCGAAGAATTGATTTTGTGGATGAGTCCGCGTTTCGGCTTTATCGACATCGCCGACCGCTTCTGTACGGGTTCGTCCATCATGCCGCAGAAGAAAAATCCCGATGTGCCCGAACTCGTGCGAGGTAAATCCGGCCGTGTCATCGGACACCTTATCGGCTTGATTACCCTGATGAAATCTCAGCCCTTGGCGTACAACAAAGACAATCAGGAAGACAAAGAGCCGCTGTTTGACACCGCCGATACTCTCATCGACACGCTGCGGATTTATGCTGACATGATGCGCGGCGTGACCGTCAAACCCGACAATATGCGCGCCGCCGTGATGCAGGGCTTCGCCACTGCCACCGATTTGGCGGATTACTTGGTGAAAAAAGGCATGCCTTTCCGCGACAGCCACGAAGTCGTCGCCCAAGCCGTGCGCCATGCCGACCAAGCGGGCGTCGATTTGAGCGAACTGCCGCTCGAAGTCCTGCAAGGCTTCAGCAACCTGATTTCAGACGACGTGTACGGCGTGCTGACACCCGAAGGCAGCCTGAACGCGCGTAACCACTTGGGCGGCACCGCGCCGGAGCAAGTACGCTTCCAAGTGAAACGCTGGCGGAAATTGTTGGCTTAAAGAAAATGAAGTAAGCAGAAGGTCGTCTGAAAACGGGGAACAGGGTTTCAGACGACCTTTAATATATAGGGAAACCATTTATATTAGATTCAAAATACAGGTGGAAACTGTATCAACCTTTGCCGGTTGTCTAAGCTGGATTCACATCGACAAGCAGAATTTTTTATTTAAAACCATCTTAAATCAGAAACAGAGGTCGTCTGAAAATCGAAAACAAGTTTTCAGACGACCTCTTGCTTTTCCTTTAAATCAAACCGTCACACCGACAATTGTTCCAACAAAGCCTGTTTCAACGACGACTGTGTTTTTGGGTTTTTCAAATCGGGGCTGAAGACGATGAAGCTGTCTTCGACGCGTTCGTCCAGCGTGGAGATTTTGGCGTAGCGTAGGCTGACGTTGTGGGCGAAGAAGACTTCCGCCATGTCGGCGAGCAGGAAGGGGCGGTTGACGGCGGTGATTTCGACGGAGTACCAGTCGGGGTAGTCTTCTTCGGGGGTGATGGTGATGCTCGGCGCAATCGGCATGTAGCGGCTGCGGCGGCTGATGCGGCGGCTGCGGCTTTGGGTTTCGGCAACGGTGTGTCCGTGGATAAAGCTGTTGAGTTCGGCTTCGAGCGCGCTTTGGATGTCGGGGTAGTCTTCGGGGGCGTGCTGCGAGGGGATTTGCACGATGAAGGTGTCGAGGATGTAGTCGTGTTCGGTGATAAAGGCGCGGGCAGCCAGAATGTCGAAGCCGTGGCGGCTGAAGATGCGGCAGAGGCGGGCGAACAGGCGCGGGCCGTTGGGCATGAAGACCATGACTTGGAAGCTGTCGCTTTTGGGCAGGATGCGGCTGCGGACGATGGGGGTTTCAAAGTCGTGTACGAGGTTGGCGGCGTGCCACAGGATTTCGCGGGACTGATGGCGGGCGAAGTAGGCGGAACCGAGCGCGTTCCATAGTTTTTTCTGCTGTTTTTCGGGGACGGCGGCGCGGGTGAGCAAATCGGCGGCTTCTTGTTGGCGGCGGCCGAAGAGGGCGTGCGGATTGCCGCCGTTGCCTGCGAGGTAGCGTCCGGCGGCGTGGAACAGGCTTTCCAGCAGGCTGGCGCGCCATGCGTTCCACAGTTTGGGATTGGTGCCGCGTATGTCGGAAATGGTCAGGAGGTAGAGTGCGCTGAGGCGTTCGTGGGTTTGTACGCGTTTGCAGAAGGCATCGAGTACGTCGGGGTCTTGGATGTCTTCTTTTTGGGCGACGGTGGACATGAGCAGGTGGTTTTCGACCAACCAGGCAAGCAGGTCGCTTTCTTCTTCGGTGAGGAAGTGGTCGGCGGCAAATTGGCGTGCGTCTGCGATGCCTTGTATGGCATGGTCGCCGCCGCGTCCTTTGGCGATGTCGTGGAAGAAGGCGGCGAGATAGAGGATGTCTTGTTTTTCAAAGGACTGCATCAGTGCGGAGGCGTAGGGCAGCTCGTGGCTGTGCATGTCTAGGGCAAGGCGGCGGACGTTGCGGACGACGGCGAGGATGTGGTCGTCCACAGGATAGATGTGGAACAGGTCATGTTGGAGCAGACCGACGATTTTTTCCCACGCGGGCAGGTAGCGGCCCAACACGCCGTAGAGGTTGAGAAAGCGCAGGGTTTGGGTCAGTCCGTTGCCGCGGCGGAAAAAGCCGGCGAAGCGGCGGCGGTTTTCGGGATTTTGGTAGAAGCTGCGGTTGATTTTGCGCGTCGCGCCCCACCAAGCGCGCAGGGTTTGCGGTTCGAGCGCGGTAATGTCGTTGCGCTGCTGCATGATTTCAACGATTTTGAAAATGTGTTCGGGTCGTCTGAAAAAAATATCGGTGTGCCGCGCGGCGATTTGGTTGTTCACTTGGATGTAGTCGTCGTCAATCCGCAGGGTAACGCGCATCGGTGTGGAGGAAACGCGGCTTTGCAGCATGGGCGTGAGGATGCCGCTTAATTGTTTGACGGTTTTAATCGCGCGGTAAAACACGCGCATCAGTTCTTCGCTTTGACGGCGGAGATTCAAGCCTTTATAGCCCATGCTTTCGGCGACTTGCGGCTGCAAATCGAACAACAGGCGGTCTTCGGCGCGCTTTGCGTTTAAATGCAGATGGATGCGGATGTGGGCGAGGCGGCGGTAGCCGTGTGAAAGCATGCCGGCTTCGGTGCGCGTCAGAATGCCTTGTTTGACCAGCGCAGGCAGGTTGGCCGCTAAGCCTTGCGCCTTCGCTATCCAAAGCAGGGTGTGGATGTCGCGCAGACCGCCGGGACAGCTTTTGATGTTCGGCTCCAATACCGCTCCCGAACCTTGCGATTTGGCATGGCGGTGTTCCATCTCCACCAGTTTTGCTTCGATAAACGCGGCTACATTGCGTTGCGCATTCATTTTTTCCGTCAACTCGTCCGCTGTTTGGCGGTTGCCGAACAAAAAACGGGCCTCTAAAAACGCCGTGTCCCCCGTAATATCATCGCGCACGCTTTCGTACAGTTCGTCAACGCTGCCGCTTTTGACTGACGGTGAAAGTTTCATATCCCACAAAGCCTGCACGAAAGCCGCAATTTTTTCCTGAAGGTCGTCTGAAACGGTTTCAGACGACACGACTGCCAAATCTAAATCAGAATAAGGATACAGCTCGCCGCGCCCGAAGCCGCCGGTCGCCATCAGGCATAACGCGCTGTTTTGAAAATGCTCTGCCCACAATGCCGCCAGCAAGGTTTCGACTGCCGCCGTGTATTCCCTGAAAAATACCGACACACGGTTGGCTTTCAAATAATGCGCTTCGGCGGCAGCGCGCTGCTGTTTGAAGGTTTCCAATGCTGAAGACAGGTTTGCAGACATTTTTTATTCTTTCGAGTTATGGGGAGAGGGGAGGTGGATGATTTGGCGGTCAAATATCGTTTTCAGACGACCTCTGTTGGGCATCAGAGGGATTGGTCATCAGGTTTAGCAGCTCCTGCGGCGGCAGCAGCAACTGATATGCCGCCACACCCAAAGCCGTCGCCATTTTTTCAATATTCGACAACGCAATGTTCCAGCGTTTGCGCTCCACAGCCGATACATAAGTCCTGTCCAAACCGCATTGCCGCGCCAGCTCTTCCTGAGACCAGCCTTTATTCACGCGGAAAAGCCGCATGTTGTACGCCAAGACTGCCCGTAAATCCTGCTCGTCAGGCAGTTCGGCAGGCGGAGTCAATTTATTGCTCATGATTTTGTTTCCGGATAAATGGTTGAGATTAAGAATTTGCTGTTACGGATTTTACTTCACATAAAAGCCAAAAAAAAGGGGTGGCAACAGCCACACCCAAACACACACACATCAAGAGGAAAGAGATAGAGAGTATTAAATCAAAGCAGATGCGTCATCTACTGATCAGAAAATCTTGAGGACTTTGAGAAATTGTCGTCTCAGCTCCAATGTCGGCGATTATAAATGAAACTCAATTTGGAGCTTTGATTCAAATCAAGTCTGAGGATTATTTATAAAATAAATTTTAAAGATAGGTTATGTTAATTGAAAACAGGGGCAGATTGAAGGCAATTCATCTATTTTTATTTTAGATTGTGAACAAAATCCGTGCATCCTGCCGAAAATTCCTCTATAATAGCCACTCATTCGGAATGTAGCGCAGCCCGGTAGCGCACTTCGTTCGGGACGAAGGGGTCGGAGGTTCGAATCCTCTCATTCCGACCAAATATAAAAACCTGCTTTGATTGCATGATCAAAGCAGGTTTTTTCATATCGTGGTTTCAAGTCTGAATCCTGACATTTTAATAGGGTGGAAAATGACAATGGTTTCCTAGTGTATCCAGCTATATCCCCTGTTTTGTTTTAAGACGACCTTTGTCTTTATAGTTTTTCCCTGAAAAATGCAAAATTCCCAGATATTTTCACTATACTGCTTTTTGATATTCAGTTAAGAACCGTTAATCCGTTCGCGTATAATTTCAAGTTTTCCCAACAAGGCAGATGGTGTTTTATGTCTTCCAACCAACCCCGTCAAACTTGGTCCAACCGTTTGACTTATATCCTTACCGTTGCCGGCGCGACTGTCGGTTTCGGCGCGACGTGGCGTTTCCCGTATTTGGTCGGTGAAAACGGCGGCGGCGCATATGTGTTTTTATTCTGTATCGCCATGTTTGTTATCGGTATTCCGATGATTTTGGTGGAAAACGTCATCGGACGGCGCAAAGGTGTGAACGCGCTGGACGCGTTCGGCGGCTCGATGAACGGCAAACCCGTCGCCAAAATTTGGAAACTGGTCGGCTGGATGGGCTTGCTCGGTGCGTTCGGCATCATGGCTTATTACATGGTGCTCGGCGGCTGGGTGATCAGCTATATCGTTAATATTATTAGCGGAAACCTGAATATTTCCAGCCCTGTCAGCGGCGAAATAACGAAAAGCTTCTTTACCGAACACATCGAAAACAGCCCTTGGGAAATTGCGTTCTACACTTTCTTGTTTGTCGTTGTGAACCAATGGATTTTGGTCAAAGGTGTCATCGGCGGCATTGAAAAAGCGGCGAAATACCTGATGCCGCTGCTGTTTTTGTTCTTGATTGCCATGGTCGTGCGCAACGTTACCCTGTCGGGCGCGATGGAAGGGATTACTTTCTATCTGAAGCCTGATTTCAGCAAGATTACCGCCGAACTGTTCGTCTTCGTTTTGGGGCAAGTATTTTTCGCACTGAGCTTGGGTTTCGGCGTGATGATTACCTTGTCCAGCTATCTGGATAAAAACGAAAATTTGGTGCAAACCGCAGTCATTACGGCAATTACCAATACCATTATCGCCGTACTGGCGGGCTTTATGATTTTCCCGTCGCTCTTCAGCTTCGGCGTCGCCCCTAATTCCGGTCCGACTTTGGTATTCCAAAGTTTGCCGATTGTGTTCTCGAATATGTGGGCAGGGCCTGTGTTCGCCGTGATTTTCTTCTCGTTGCTCCTGATTGCCGCGCTGACGACTTCGCTGACCATTTATGAAGTGTTGATTACAACAATTCAGGAGAAAACCAAAATCCGCCGTACCGCAGCGATTACGATTGTGTTGGCTGCTATCTTCATCTTCGGCAATATTCCGTCCATTCTGAGCTATGGTCCGTGGAAAGACGTTTCCGTGTTCGGCAAAAATATTTTCGATGCCTTTGACTACATCAGCGGCAACATCTTGTTTATGCTGACTGCACTCGGTTCTGCGTTGTTTGTCGGTTTTGTGATGAAGGACGAAGCGAAGGACGAATTACTTTATAAAGGCAACCATACGACGGTCAATATTTGGTTTGCCTATGTGAAATACCTCGTGCCGTTGGTGATTTTGCTGATTTTCGTCAGTAATTTGTTGTAATGGTGCGTAAGGTCGTCTGAAAACTTTAAACTGCCTTATATTTCAGTATTGATAAAGCTTGTTCAGGCGGTTGATGTAAGCTGGGTTCTGTAAATGACAGAACTCAGCTTTTTTGATTTTGAGTCGAATTGTTGATGGTCGTAGTCTGCTTATATTTGATTACGGTGGTTAAGCGCGAAGAGATAGCCGGGAACCTGTTCAAATTCAGGGTATAGGGTCGTCTGAAAAGGAGGAATATTACAATAGGTTTACGGTTGCTTAAATCTACAAAGTTGGCCGCTTGTGATAAAGTTACGTTTGATTATGGCCGTATGAATTCTGATGCGGCTTTTTTGTACACAAAGGATTGTTATGTTGCTGTCCCCAACCCGCGCCCGCACGATTGCCGCTGCGGTCATGATGTTGTTTGCGGTGCAAGTTTCTGCCGCCAGGCAGGATAATGCCGTCGAGGTGAAAACACCGAAAGACGTGAAACAGATTATTCAAAAGAGAAACCGCTTTACGCCTGATGAATTCAAGGTCGAGCAGGCTCGCCGTGTGAATATACAAAACCGTGCAAATCAGATATTTACCTTATTGAGCGGCGAAATACTGTTGCAGAAAGGTGATGCCGGTACGGCGTTGGCAACATACATGATGATGTTGAACAATACCAAATCGCCGGAGGTGGCGGAACGCGCTTTAGAAATGGCGGTTTCGCTCAATGCGTTCCAACAGGCGGAAATGATTTATCAAAAATGGCGTGAAATCGAACCTGTTCCGGGTAATGCGCAAAAACGTATGACTTGGCTGCGCAATATCTTGCTGGGGCAGGGCGATAAGACCTTGAATGGTTTGGATGATATTTTGGCCAATGCCAGCGAAGAACAGAATCAGCGTATTTTCCTGCTGTTGGCTCAAGCGGCAATCCAGCAGCCGGGGTTGGCAGAGAAAGCTTCGTCACAAGTCCATAAGGAAGCTTTGAAATATAAAGATTTGCCGGAAGCTGCGATTGCCGATGTGATTTTCAGTGCACAAGGCGGCAAAAAGAAACATGCCATTGCGGCATTGCAGCGTTTGGCAGGGCTGGATGCAGAGATGCTGCCACCGACTTTACTGACTTTGCGGCTGATGGCGCAACGCAGTCCCGAGATATTAAACGGCTTCTTCGAGCAAACCGATACGCGCAATCTTTCGCCCGTATGGCAGGAGTTGGAAATCGTCAACCTGATTTCCAATAAACAAAACGACAAAGCCTATGCGCGCCTGCGTACGCTGTTGGAGAATAACCCGAATCCAGACCTGTATATTCAGGCAGCGTTGTTGGCAAGCAATCGTAAAGACGATATTTCGACGATTATCAATTATTTGGATAAGGCGTATAACATCGGAACAAGCGAACAGCAAAGCCGTGCCGCCCTGATCGGTGCGATGGCTTATGCCGATGTTAAAGACTATCCCAAAGCCAAACAATGGCTTGCCAAAGTTGTTTCCCCCAGTTATGTTTTTGATAAAGCAGTTTTCGGTGCTTCATTAGAGGCCGAGCAAGGAAACGGTAAGGCAGCTTTGGCAGAAGCACGTCGGGCGCAAAGCCTGCCCGAGCAGGAAGGGCGTTATTTCGGCAGTAAGGAATTGCAACGGGTTACCCTGTTTGCTTTGTCCAAACACGATAATTTGAAAGAAGCATTGTCCGAGCTGAATAAAATGTTGCCCAAGATAAGCCGGCAGCCGGATGCCATGGAGCAGTTGCCTGATGTTTTGTACCAACGAGCCATGATTTATGATCGTATGGGCGATCAGGGCAAGGCAATTGCCGATTTGCGCCGCGTAGTCGAATTGGCACCGGATAACGCCAACGGTTTGAATGCGTTGGGCTATATTTTGCTGTCCCCAACCAAGAAAAATTTAGACGAGGCCTTTAAACTGATTCAGGCTGCTTATCAAATCGAGCCGGAAAACCCCGCCATCAATGACAGTTTGGGTTGGGCGTATTTCCTGAAAGACGATGTACAAACCGCATTGCCTTATTTGCAATATGCGTTTGAAAAATATCCTGATGCAGAAGTTGCCGCACACTTGGGCGAAGCATTGTGGGCATCCGGAGAGCAGGAAAAAGCCAAAAAAATATGGACGGACAGCCTGAAGGGTGAAGGCGATATGAAAATATTGCGGGAAACCATGAAGCGTTTCGGCGTGGAGGCTGCTCCTAAACCAACGAAAAAAGCCCAATCGGGGCGTTCCGTAAAATCGAAATAATGAAAGGGGTCGTCTGAAAATAAGGCATTGGAAGAAGCCGGGATGATAGACCGTTTTCAGACGACCTTTTGGGAGTATTTATGAAATTACAAACCTTATTATCTATTGCAACACTGACATTGCTTGCCGCTTGTGTGCATCCTAATTTGTCTCAGCAAAATGATTGGAAGCCGGCGGAGAATGTCAATGATTTCACTGCAGACGGAAGATTGGCAGTAAAAGTCGAAGAAAAAGGCTCTTACGCCAATTTTGACTGGTCCTATCAAAATCAAGTCCAAACGATTAGCGTCAATACGCCTTTGGGCAGTACGGTCGGACAGTTATGTAAAGACAATCAAGGTGTATTGGCAGTAGACAGTAAAGGTCGAGTCTATCAGGCAGAAACAGCAGAAGAACTCAGCAACAAACTTCTGGGCTATGAATTGCCTGTTCAATATCTGCATATTTGGGCGGATGGCAAACGCGTTGCCAATGCGCCATATCGATTGTTGCCCGATGGCCGTTTGGAACAATTTAATTGGACTATTACACGCAGCACCAATAGCGAAGGCAAGCCGAAAATCCTTCAATTGGAAAATGCCAAATTAAATGTCCGTCTGGTATTTGACGAAGTCAACCACGAACCTGCTGCCAGCGATCAGACGCAATGTGCAGCCCGCCTTAAAAAATAAAAAAAGAGCTTGATATGGACATTCCTTCCGACGCTCAAGCCTTTCCCGCGCCTGCTAAGTTGAATCTCGATTTGCGTATTACGGGCAGAAGGGATGACGGATACCATAATTTAGAAAGTATTTTCTGCCTTATCGGGCTGTATGATACCGTCTGCCTGAAGCTACGAGACGATAAAAAGATTATTCTGCATAATCCTACTGAAGGTATTCCCTACGAACAAGATTTGGCTTATCGTGCCGCACTTTCTTTGCAGCAACATACCGGTTCCTGTCGTGGTGTGGAAATCTGGTTGGAGAAAAAGATTCCGACAGGGGGAGGATTGGGCGGAGGCAGCTCCGATGCGGCAACCGTGTTAACCGTGTTGAATCAATGGTGGCAATGTCGGCTGACAAGGCAACAGCTTATTGATTTGGCGGTTGGTTTGGGTGCGGACGTGCCGTTTTTCCTTTTTGGGCAAGGTGCTCTTGCGCGAGGAATCGGTGAGCAATTAGTCAAAATAGAAATTCCTAAACAATGGTATGTGATAGTCAAACCGTCGGTACATGTTTCTACTGCTAAAATTTTCTCGCATGAGAACTTGACACGAAATTCCAAACCAAGCATAATGCCGACTTTCCAATCTTTGCAGCCGTTTAGAAATGATATGCAGGCTGTTGTTTTTCAGGAATATCCTGAGGTTTGGAAAGCTTATTGTGAATTATCCGAATATGGTTCTGTGCTAATGACAGGATCTGGAGCGTGTATATTTCTCTCTACGGATAGTCGGCAAGAAGCAAACAATATATACCAACAAGTTTCACAATCATATGAAGCATATTGTGTTGAAGGTTTAGACGTTCATCCTTTGTTTCAAATGATTTGATAAAGTTGGGGAGTCGTCAAGCGGTTAAGACACTGGATTTTGATTCCAGCATGCGAAGGTTCGAATCCTTCCTCCCCAGCCAAATAAGAGCGTGTAAGTTTCCTTACACGCTCTTTTATGTTGAAAATCAATGATAACGCTGAAAAACTTTGTTTTATAGTGATAAATTTGGATTGGAATGAGGCGTGACAGTGATATAACGCTGCAAATTTAATTCACTATGCCGTTCATTGTGCGTATAATACCGCTCGTAATGTCTTGGACATAGGCAGAGGGAAGCATGACGTTTTCTGAGCGGAAGTTAAACATAAAATCAGGTGAAAATATGGCTGCATACGACAGTTTGATGGTATTTACCGGCAACGCAAATCCGGAGTTGGCGCAACGCGTTGTCAAACACTTGGATATTTCGTTAGGCGAAGCCTCCGTATCCAAATTCTCAGACGGCGAAATTGCCATCGAATTGATGGAAAACGTCCGTGGTCGTGATGTATTTATCCTGCAGCCCACCTGCGCCCCAACCAATGATAACCTGATGGAAATCCTGACGATGGCTGATGCGCTGAAGCGCGCCTCAGCCGGTCGTATTACCGCAGCAATTCCCTATTTCGGCTATGCACGGCAAGATCGCCGTCCGCGTTCTGTGCGCGTTCCGATTTCCGCCAAACTGGTGGCCAATATGTTGTATTCCGCAGGTATCGACCGTGTTTTGACTGTCGATTTGCATGCCGACCAGATTCAGGGTTTCTTTGATATCCCTGTCGACAACATCTATGCCACTCCTATTCTGTTGAATGACATCAAACAGCAACGGATTGAAAACCTGACCGTAGTCAGCCCTGATATTGGCGGCGTAGTCCGTGCCCGCGCTGTGGCGAAATCATTAAATGCCGATTTGGCAATTATTGACAAACGCCGCCCGAAAGCCAATGTGGCGGAAGTCATGAATATTATCGGCGACATTCAAGGCCGTACCTGTCTGATTGTGGATGACATGATTGATACCGCGAATACGCTGTGTAAAGCTGCCGTCGCTTTGAAAGAGCGCGGAGCAGAACGTGTTTTGGCATATGCCAGCCACGCCGTATTCTCGGGAGAGGCAGTCAGCCGTATTGCCTCGTCTGAAATCGACCAAGTTGTCGTTACCGACACCATCCCTTTGTCTGAAGCGGCCAAACAATGTGACCGTATCCGTCAAGTGACGATTGCCGGCCTTTTGGCTGAAACGGTCCGCCGCATCAGCAATGAAGAATCCGTCTCATATCTTTTCAATGAAGAAGTGATGACAGGCAGCATGTTGCTGCCATAACCCCGAAGCCGTCTTAAGCTGGTCGCGGCCGATGACGGTAGTTTTATTTAATTTGGAGTATTTAACATGACTTATGAAATTCAAGCCTCTGTTCGTGAAGCACAAGGCACTGGTGCGAGCCGCCGCCTGCGTCGCGAAGGCCAAATCCCCGGCATTTTGTACGGTGAAGGTCAAGAGCCCGTTGCAATTGCTGTGGATCACAAAACTGTATTCTACGCATTGGAAAAAGAATCTTTCCACACTGCACTGATCAAACTGTCCCTGAACGGTGAAACCAAAGACGTTATCGTCCGTGATTTCCAAATGCACCCGTTCCGTCGCGAAGTTCAACATATCGACTTCCAAGCTGTTAAAGCCGATCAACCTGTACGCATCCGCGTTCCCCTGCACATTGTTAACGCTGAAAACTCTCAAGCCGTTAAACTGCAAGGCGGTCGCGTATCCCTGTTGAACACTACTGTTGAAGTGGTCGCTTTGCCTGCCAACATCCCTGCATACTTGGATTTGGACTGTACTAAAGTCGTTGCCGGCGACATCCTTCACCTGTCTGACATCCAACTGCCTGAAGGTGTAGAAAGCGTTTCTCTGAAACGTAACGAAAATCTGGCAGTTGCTACCGTTACCGGTAAAAAACGCTAATCATCGTTTCAAGGATGATTTGAAAAAACTGCACTAGTAATAGTGCAGTTTTTATTTTGTAGCCGTAAGCTAATTGCTTGATAGGACTTCAATAAAAAAGCATTGCAATGGAAATTTGCAATGCTTTTTTGTTATATAGTGGATTAACTTTAAATCAGGACAAGGCGACGAAGCCGCAGACAGTACAGATAGTACGGAACCGATTCACTTGGTGCTTCAGCACCTTAGAGAATCGTTCTCTTTGAGCTAAGGCGAGGCAACGCCGTACTGGTTTAAAGTTAATCCACTATACCTCGCACCAATCTGCCGATTCTTGCCTTTGCATCAGTGCGTTGGCTTGGCTTAAATTGGCGTCGGTCAGTACTGTATGGGTTGCGCCTGCAGCAACTTTTTCCCGTGCAATCAATACAGTATGGGGGAAATAGGTTCGGACTTGTTCGTAATCATGCAAAACGGCAATGATGGCTTGACCTTCTTCATGACATTGTTTCAATACGTCTAGCAATGCGTAAGTTGTCCGAGCATCTACCGCGTTAAAAGGTTCGTCCAAGAGCAAGAAGTTGGCGTTTTGAGCCAGCATCCGCGCAAATAGGACACGTTGGAATTGCCCGTTGGAAAGGTGGGCGATTTGACGGTCGGCAAGATCCTGAACGCCGACGCGCTTCAATGCAGCCATCACCCGTTGGTGTTGTTGGGCGTTCACGCGGCCAAAAAAGCCTATTTCGTACCATAAACCCATCGCGGCAAGCTCAAAGACAGTCATGGGCTGGCTGCGGTCAATGTCCGACTGCTGGGGCAGATAGGCGATATCTTTACGTTGCAATCCTTCAAGGGAAACTTTGCCCGTATCGATGTTTTGAAGTCCCATAATGGCTTTGAGCAGCGTGGATTTTCCCGCACCGTTGGGACCGAAAATTGCCCACATGCTGTGGTCTTCAAAAGTAATATCGATATGGTGGATAGCAGGGCGGCGTTGGTAGCTGACTGTCAGATTTTCTACCTTGATGCTCATGATGCGACTGCCCAAAAATATATTGCCCATAATGCTGCAATTGCGAGAAGGGCAATCAGCAGCCGTTGGAATAGGCCGGTTAAGAGAATGGAATTCATAAGTCGTAAAGCATTCAGACGACCTTAAGGTGATGTATTGGCGCAAGCAGATAAGAACATCGGCGGCATATAACAAATTTTGATTTTGCTATGAAACTAAAGTAATGCGCTACCGAATTATCGGCCTGCTCTAAGAGATAGGTCGTCTGAAAGAAAGTAAATGAGTTTTGAGATGATACTGTATAACATTCTGACTGTAAATTTGTTTTTGACAATACAAGATTGAAAAGAAGGCGGCATGGTTTGTTTGATGCTTGGGGTCGTCTGAAAATGTTTTTCAGACGACCTTTTCGTTATTGGATGGAGTCACGCTATCCGTATTTGAACATGACCACCCGCATCAGTTTGATTTTTATTTTTGCGCCTTCTGATTGGCTTTATTGTTGAGTGAACGCAACTGGTGTGCTACGAAATCCCTGGCAGCCTCCACTTGGGACGGAACGGTCGGGTTTTCCCCAAAATATGAGATTTTCGGCAGCGGGCTGAGGAAGCTGTCGATGTCTTGCGGGGTGAGGAAACGGCCGTGCAGGTCGAAGCCGACGTTTAAGGCGCGGCCAGGGATTTCTGCCAGACGGTCGTGCAAATGGCCGTATAAGTGATACCAGCCTTTGTGGCAGCCGTCCCATTCGTTAATCGGGTAGTGGAACAAAATCAGCGTATTGTCTATTTCGTCCAATTGCAGTTTCCGGTAGGTTCGGGCGGATGACAGTAACGGATGTCCGTCGTGTTTGACGGTTTCAAACAGGTATTTGTTGTGACGGCGGACGATGTCGTCGTGGTTGCCGTAAATCAAGTGGTGTTTGCCGTTGAGGCGCGATAGGACGGCTGCGATTTTTTTGATGTCGTGGGCGAAAGACAAATCGCCCAAGTTGTATACGTCATCGTCGGGGGAAACGGTTTCGTTCCATGTTCTGATCAGGTATTCGTCCATGTCGGCGATGTTGTCGAACGGGCGGAACTGCGGGCAGAATTTGGCGATGTTTTTGTGCGAAAAATGTAGGTCGGATGTGAAAAAGATTTTGCTCATGTTGCGTTTCCTGTGATTTTTCGATGCGGTTTATGGTGCGGTAGTGCGGCTATCGGCTTGAACCGTCTTGCAAGCGGGCGTATGCTGGTTATGTTTATTATGTGGTTAAGGAGTATGTATGCGTTTGGTTATTGCCGCGCCTGCCAACGGCGCACTATTAAAAGACGCGCTCAAAGCGCATTTGCAAAACGATCCGCGTGTCGGCAGCTTGGTTGATTTATCCTCGCCGGACGGAACGTATCCGCAGCTTTCGTTTGCGGCAGCGCAGGAGGTGGCGGCGGGACGTGCTGACCGCGCACTGTTGATTTGCGGTACGGGCGTGGGTACGGCGATTGCCGCCAATAAGGTACGCGGCATACGGGCGGCGACGGCACACGATTTGCTTACCGTCCGCGGCTCGGTGGAAAACTACGACGCGCAGGTGTTGTGCATGGGGCAGAATGTGATTGCCGCGCCTGCCGCTTGGGCGTTGGTGGATATTTGGCTGGATTTGCGCCACGACACAAGCAGTAGTTATGCGCCTAAGGTTGGCGAAATCGAGGCATTCGAACGCGGGGCGTAAGCGCATTATTGTTTTGGTTTTATAGCCGATTAAAATAAAAATGAGACAAGGCGGCAACGGGTGCCGTGTACGGATAGTACATAAGGGCGTTGGCAACGCTGTATCATTGCAATTTTAATCCGCTATAAACAGACGACCTTGTCGTACCCTGCCATCAAGGTCGTCTGAAAACGTTTAAACGCTTATTTTCCGCTTTTGCCGCAAGGATGCTTCGCGCTGTTGTCGCAGACGGTAAAATTACGCAACTGGTTGATAGCCTCGAAGACTTCGGCTTTGTTGGGTGCATAGCGGAAGGCGTATTGTTTCACATACAGGCCGTCGTTGCCTTGTATTGCTTTTACCCAAGTAAATTCGGATTTGTTGGTTTGTGGGTTGTTTTCGCAAGCCATCAGCCATAATACGAAGGGATAACCGTTTTCTTCCCCTTCCCGTACAGTGTCAAAGTTGCCTTTCGGACAGGCATTCTGCCATAAGGAGGCCATATCTGCCCGAAATCTTTCTACGCCCGGTTTTGCGCCTGCCATGGACTGCAGGGTGATCATTTGTGTCCAGTTGTCGACAGTCTGTTTTTGCGGTACGAGCTCGACCATGATCATGCCGTTTTGTTCGGTTTGATAGTCGATTTTGAAGTCTTTGGGCGGTTCGCCGAAGGATGCCATCTCCGCAGCTTGCGCCGCCTGTGCCGCCAACGGGAACATTACGGCAGCAAGCATCAATTTTTTGACAATATGTTTTTTTTTCATCGTTTTTCCTTTTGCAATAATGAGGGGCGGATGAGACGAAGTATCCGCCGCCGTCATATTATCACAAGCGTTAGGCATTTTTCAGACGACCTTACAGTTGCCGTAAGAATGCTTGGATAAACGCGATCTTATCCAATTCCGGCATGGCGTTGAACGCTTCGCGATGGTCGTGGATATGGTCGATTAAGGGGTAAAACTCTTCATCGACATGGCGTTTGTCGAGCTTGCGTCCGATATTGCCTTCGTTGCTTCGTCCCAGAAACTTGGAAATCAAGTAATACGGCGATTTGAGTTTGAACAGCATTTCGCCGTTTTGCGCATCAAATACCATAAAGCCTTCGTGTTCCACATTTTTCAGACGACCTTTCAGCTCGCCGAACGTGATGTTTTTCAACGTTTCGGGGCGGCGGATGCCGTATTGTTTGCCGATTTCGTCCAATTCGGCTTCGCTAAACTGACGGCCTGTTGCTACATCGATGCAGCCGATTAAGGTTTCGCCCAATTCTTCGCGGATGATGTGGACGTCTTTCGCGTCTGTGATTTCAAACAAAAAAGTGTGGTTCGGATAAGCGCGGAACAGGGGTTCGTATTGCGCGCAGTGTACGGCGGTCATGTCGGCAAACGCGCTGTCGAGCGAGCCGGTGGTCGAATACAGCACTTTTCCGTCAAACGCCGCGCCGTGGGACGGGTGGTCGTCTGAAAGCGAGACGAAAGTGCAGCAGCCGAGGAAGCCGTTTACTTTTACGACCGCATCCACCAATCTATCGTCGCTGATTCGGATCGGATAACGGCTGCCTTTGGCAATACGTTCCGAATAATTGAACACTTTTTTAAACGGGCGCACGATGATGCGGTTGTGCGCGTCGATAATCAAACCGCGCATTTCCAGCAGCGCATCGTCGAAGCGGTTGTCGTAGAACACGCTGCGGGCGTATTTCAACACGCGCAATTCGGGGTAACGTTTGGACGCTTTGGCGGTAAAGTTGCGGCTGCCGTGTTGCAGATAATTTTCGGTGACAAAGGTTTGCTGCGCTTCGTCAAACGGTAGGGGTTGCTGCTGGAAAGCCTGCATTTGCTTGATTTTTTCCAGTTGTTCCGCGCTGGCGGGTTGTACGGCTTCGACGTGGATTTCGTTTGCCACACGGTTTTGGTTCAGCTTGATATACGCCGCCAACACATCATGCTCCTTCACGCCGTGCAGGTTGGGATAGAAATTGTGCATACGGTAGATTTCTGTTTCAAAACCGCTTTTTTTCGCCAGATCCAATAAATGGCGGCAACGCGAAGCCTTTTGGTTGGTGTTGGAATGGATGATTAAAATGTTGCGGTTCGGATTTTGACGCCCGATTTTTAAGGTCTCGGTCATCAAAGCATTACCGCGCTTCTGAGCCTTATCCAGCGCCTCGCCCGACCAGCGGTACACGCCGTTTTCGTCGGTCATGAGCAAGTCGTTTTCAATACGGACGATTTCGGCATCACGGTACTTCGCTTTAAATTCGGCGGCTTTTTGTTCGGCGAAAGTCGATTTTCCCGAACCTTGGTGTCCACGGATTAAGATGAATTTTTGCATGGTGTTTGGTTTCCTTATTTGGATTTTCAGACGAGGTTTGTCGTAGGAGGTCGTCTGAAAACAATACGGGCGATTTCTTTATCGATTTTTTCCGCCAACAAACGGACGGGATAACTTTGCCAATCGGGATAACGGCGGCTGTGATAACAATGCCAATAGCTGCGGATACGGTTATTCCGCTTCATGCCGCAAGATCGCGGGAAAGGTTTCGCACAGGGCAAGTTCGTCAGCATTCATGTTTGCCACTCAATCTTTTACCGGTAAGGTCGTCTGAAAACGTTGTCCACCTTATTTTCAGACGACCCCTTGGCTAATTTACCGCCACCAGCTCGGTTTTCTCAATCTCTTCCACCCAGAAATCCGCGCCCATACCTTGCTCGGCGAACGAGCCGATGAGCGTGAACACTTGGTCGGAGAAGCCCCCGATGTTCAAGATGTCATGGCGGTTTTGCGCCTGTGCGGTGGTGTAGGGCTGGATGTCCAAGCAGACGAGTTTGGCTTCGGGGCAGCGTTGTTTCAGGATGTCCCATTCTTTCATCAGGCCGGTTTTGCCGCTCCAATGTGGTCCGCAATCTGCCCAGCTTTCGTTGTCAGATACGATGACGACCAAGTCCACATCGGCTTTTTCGCGGTTCAACAGGGCGAGCGGTGCGCTACATGCCGTTCCGCCGCCGCCGATATTGGCGAGTTTTTGGGCGTTGGTCATGACGCTGTCGCGCGGGTTGAGCTGCACGTTTACCGTGATTCGTTCAAACGGTATTACGCGGGCTTTCGGGTTGGTGCGCAACATGGCGGCGGACACGAGTGCGGCGATGTCGATGCAGCGGGTTTTGCTGGTTGCGCTGCCGCGATAGCCGGTAGCCGAGCTGTGCATGGAGCCGGAGACGTCCGGGCAAACCACGACTTTGCCTCGGATGGCCGGTACGTTTTGTACGGCGGTTTCCATCGCATCTTGCAGGGCTTCGCGGATTTCAAACGGCATCTTTTCGGATGTTGCCTGATACGCGGTCAGCAATTGGTAAGGCAGGACGCGGGCGCGGCGGATGGCGGTTTGGTCGCGCAGTTTTTCTGCCACCATTTTGATGTTTTTGCTTTTCACAAACACATCGTGGCGCAGGAAAGTGTTCAGGTTTTGGCGAACCTGCTGCCATGAGCCGTTGCGGGCGATTTGCGTCCAGTCGCCGCTATTCAATTCCAAGGCAGTGAGCATTTGGAAGGGAACGTCGGGCAATGCGCCTTGGCGGCTTTGTTTGTAGTCTTCAAAGGCGCGGGTGATGGGCGGCAATGCTTCGCGGTCGTACGGTTTGCCGATAAGCCACGCAAACCAGGCGGCACGCCATGCTTCACGCGGTTTGGGATGCACCATTTTGACCACATCCGCCAGCGACGGAGCATTGCCGATAGCGGCGTTCAACAGTTGTTTTTCGGTAGCGGTCAAAAGCCAGGTCTGCATCAGTTTTTTCGGACGGTTGCCGAAGGATTTTCTGCCGACTGCGCCGCTGCGGATGATTTGCGCGAAGTTGCGCAACATTTTACCGTTGTCCGCCACTTGGTCGAACACGCGGGCAAGCATGTTCACGTCTTTTTGCGCCAACACGGCAAGTAACAGCGCGGGCATATCTTTCATGAAACCTTTTTGACGGGCGTACACGGCGGTTTTGGCGATAAACTCGGCATCCAGGTTTTCTGCCAATTCCAATACTTGCTCAAGCTGGTCTTGCGCATCGGTGTAGTAGGTGCTGTTCAGGCAGCCGGTGGCGGCAAGTTGGGCGAGCTGTTGCTTGGGTGTCAGTGTGTAGGCGATGCCGCCTGCTTCGTTGCGGGTGTCGGCAGCGGTCAAACGGGTTTTAATGGATTGGAACAAGGTGGTGTTAGCCATTTTCATTTCCTTTCGTGTTGTTGGTTTTGGGTGGTCTGAACTGTTCAGACGACCTCGAATGGATGGCAGCGCAGCGGCTAATATTTGAAGGGATACGGTTTTTTAACGTGGAAGGTTAATGTAATCCCTTCAGGCATCCGCCTGCTGCCGTAAAAAAGGTGGGCGGCTAGATTGGCAGGATTTACGCCGTTTCCGGCGGCGGGAATCGAACCCGCAATAACCGATCTAATG
>NZ_AJMT01000007.1:0-62108 GCF_000260655.1 Neisseria sicca VK64 | reverse complement strand
AAGGCAAAAAAGTTGAGAAACCTGCCGCCTACCCCGAGATCATCGTATTCGTCGAGCCTGTCAACGGCGGTTCGCGCATCAGCCTCTTGAACAAAGACGGCAGCGCATACAAAGGCAGCGATGCCTCTACGCTCCTCAGCCGCCTGCATACAGAACTGCGTTAAACAATCCGATGTCACAACAGGTCGTCTGAATTTGAATCTAAACTGCGCCTCAAATCTCGGACGCCCGTAAAAGCCTATTTGGGCGCTCCCTATAAGCCGGGTTCTGCATAAACAGGACTCGGCTTTTTCCATCTCAAACTGCAACGCTCCCGTTTGCAGCAATCCATACAACCATCTGCCTGCTTCATCCGCCTTTAAGCAGTATCATGCTGGTCGGGATATCACGCTACTCGTTGCTTCAACGGCAACCTGCCCTTCCCTATCTGGCGGGGTATTTAGCATGTTCTGATTATGAGAAGAGGTCGTCTGAAACCAAATTTTCAGTTTCAGACGACCTTTTACCGTATCAGCAACCTTGTCCCTTCCCCCGTCCTGCGGGGGAAGGTTAGGATGGGGGTGGCTTCGCGGCTTTAGGCAAAATCAAATTGGTGCTGCCCGTAAAACCACCCTCTCCCCAACCCTCTCCCGCCGGACGGGAGAGGGGGCAGGTTGCGCGTCGTGGCATAGATTTCTGTCTGGCTACCGTCATTCCCGCCCCCGCCTACGCATAGTGGATTTAATTTAAATCAGGACAAGGCGACGAAACCACAGACAGTACAGATAGTACGGAACCGATTCACTTGGTGCTTCAGCACCTTAGAGAATCGTTCTCTTTGAGCTAAGGCGAGGCAACGCCGTACTGGTTTAAAGTTAATCCACTATAAAAATGCACCCTGACGGCTGGAGGGTGCAACCGTCAGGGTGCCATTCAAACTGTTTTCATCTGTTTAAAACGTAGTGGTCGTCTGAAAATCGGGTTGACTGTTCGGCGCATTGTATTAAGGGTTCGGCAAACTCTTCTCCAACCTTCCAAAGTCTCTCCGCCGATTTAATGAATGACGGTTTTCAGACGACCTTTGAGGTCGTCTGAAAACCATACAAGCCTTACAGCAACACTTTCTCCACGCCGCCGTTGTTGGCTTTTTTCACAAACTCGTCCAGCCAGTTTTCACCGAGGATGTGTTTCGCCATTTCGATGACGATATAGTCGGCGGGCATGTCGTTGTCGTCGGCGTAGCGACTCAGGCCTTGCAGGCAGGCGGGGCAGGTGGTGAGCATTTTGACGGGTTCGCCCTGCGGCAGCTCTTTGAGGTTTTTCTCGATTTCTTCCTGTTTGCGGAATTTGACTTGGGTGGCGATGTCGGGGCGTTTGACGGCGAACATGCCGGATTCGCCGCAGCAGCGGTCGCTTAAGACGACTTTCTGCCCCATGAGGCTGCTGGCCATTTGGGTGGCGTTCATGGTTTTGATGGGCGTGTGGCAGGGGTCGTGGTAGAGGTATTGCTGACCTTTCACGCCGTTCAGTTTCACGCCTTTTTCGAGCAGGTATTCGTGGATGTCGATGATGCGGCAGCCGGGGAAGATTTCTTCGAAGCGGTATTTTTCGAGCTGGTCGTAGCAGGTGCCGCAACTGACGACGACGGTTTTGATGTCGAGGTAGTTGAGGGTGTTCGCCATGCGGTGGAAGGCGACGCGGTTGTTGGTGCTCATTTGTTCGGCTTTTGCCTTGTTGCCGCCCGCGTCCTGCGGATAGCCGCAACACATATAGCCGGGCGGCAGGACGGTTTGTACGCCGACGTGCCAAAGCATGGCTTGGACGGCGAGTCCGATTTGGCTGAACAGGCGTTCGGAACCGCAGCCGGGGAAGTAGAACACGGCTTCGGCATCTTCGGGCGCGGCGGGGTTGCGGATGATGGGGATGCTTTTGTCGTCTTCTATGCCGAGCATGGAGCGCGGTGTTTTGGCGGGCACGCTTTTGGGCAAAGGACGGTTGATGAAGTGGATGATTTGTTCTTTGACCGGGGCGGTGCCGACGGTGGCCTTGGGTTCGGCTTTTTGCTTTTTGGTGCCGACGGGCAGGAGTTTGCCGATTTTGTAGGCGAAGTTCTGCGCGGGGAAGCCGGTCTGTATCATGGCGGCGCGCAGGGCTTTGATGGTTTTAGGACCGGTGGCGTTCAGGAACGCCATGCCCATCGATGCGGCGGGGGCGAAGCGTTTGTGGCCGGAATCGGCAAGGTAGTTGCGGATGGCTACGGTTACGTCGCCGAAGTCGATGTTGACGGGGCAGGGTTTGACGCAGCGGTGGCACACGGTGCAGTGGTCGCCGATGTCCATGAGTTCTTCAAAGTGTTTGATGGAAACGCCGCGGCGGGTTTGCTCTTCGTATAAGAAGGCTTCGGTCAAGAGCCCCACGCCGAGGATTTTGTTGCGCGGGCTGTACAGCAGGTTGGCACGAGGGACGTGGGTGGAGCAGACGGGTTTGCATTTGCCGCAGCGCAGGCAGTCTTTGACGGAATCGGCGATGGTGCCGAGGTCTGATTTTTCCATAATCAGCGATTCCGCGCCCAAAAGCTCGAAAGACGGCGTGTAGGCGTTGCGTAAGTCCGAGCCTTTCATCAGTTTGTGACGGTTGAAGGTGTGTTTGGGATCGACTTGGTTTTTGTAGTCCCAAAACGGCTGCAAGTCTTCATCGGTCAGAAATTCGAGCTTGGTGATGCCGATGCCGTGTTCGCCGGAAATCACACCGCCGAGCGAGCGGGCGAGTTTCATGATGCGTTCGACCGAACGGTAGGCGGTCTGAAGCATTTGGGCGTCGTCTGAATTGACAGGGATGTTGGTATGGACGTTGCCGTCACCGGCGTGCATATGCAGGGCAACGAAGACTCTGCCGCGCACGGTTTTAGCGTGGATTTTGCCCAAGCCTTCGATGATTTTGGTGTCGGTTTTGCCGCTGAAGATTTCGGCGAGCGGTTTCATTACATCGTCTTTGACGGACACGCGCAGGCGGAAGTCGCGGAATGCGGTGAAACAGCTCTCGTCGTCTTTGGCTTCGGGCGCGGCATGGACGGCTGCGCCGTAGCGGGCTTTGTAGTCAGCAAGCGGCGTGTCCAGATGGGCGAGCAACCAGTCCCAACGTTCTTTGACAGCGGAAACGTGGGCAAGGGCGTGTTTGCCGCGTTCGCCCAAAAGTTCGGCGGTCGGCAGGTCAGTGCCCATTTTGTCGATGGGGAGTTTGCCCGAAAGATATTGCTCCAATGCGGCGCACAGGGTGAGTTTGTTTTGGATGGAAAGCTCGATGTTGATGCGTTCGATACCGTCCGAATACTCGCCCAGCCGCTCCAGCGGAATCACCACGTCTTCGTTGATTTTAAAGGCGTTGGTGTGCTTGGCGATGGCGGCGGTGCGGCTGCGGTCGAGCCAGAAGGTTTTGCGCGCTTCGGGCGACACGGCGATAAAGCCTTCGCCGTCGCGGGCACGGGCAAGTTCGCAGATGTGTTCGGCGGCGGCCTGTACGGCGGCTTCGTCGTCTGAAACCACGTCCGCCAGCAAGACCATTTTCGGCCGCCCCTTACCCGCTGCTTTGGTGGCGTAGCCGACGGCGCGGACATAACGCCAGTCCAAATGTTCCAAACCCGCCAGCCGCACGCTGTCGTGGGCAAGCAGGAAATCGCGGATTTCGACGATAGAAGGCGTGGCGGTGGCGACCGTACCGAAAAACTCCATACACACGGTGCGCGTGTGTTTCGGCATTTTATGTAACACGAAGGCGACGCTGGTAATGATGCCGTCCGTGCCTTCTTTTTGCACGCCGGGCAGACCGCTCAAGAATTTGTCGGTAACGTCTTTGCCCAAGCCGACTTTGCGGAATTTGTGGCCGGGGATTTCCAAGCGTTCGGTTTTAACGATATTGAGGCCGTCTGAATCCAGTGTGTGAACGTCGAACACGGCGGTTTCTTCGTCGTGGATTTTGCCGAAATTGTGGCGCACGCGCTCGATGCGCAGCCATTCGCCCTGCGGGTTGACCATCTGCCAGTAGGCGAGGTTGTCCAACGCCGTACCCCACAACACGGCTTTTTTGCCGCCCGCGTTCATCGCCACGTTGCCGCCCACGCAGGACGCGTCGGCAGAAGTCGGATCGACGGCGAACACCAAACCCGCCTGATGCGCGGTTTCTTCCACCCGCCGCGTTACCACGCCCGCGCCGCAATGGATAATCGGATGTTTGCCGTCCAAGCCCGCCAGTTCGACAAATTCCACGCCGCGATGCTTGTCCAGCTTTTCCGTATTGATGACTGCGCTCATCGCATCCAAAGGCACGGCGCCGCCGGTATAACCCGTGCCGCCGCCGCGCGGGATAATCGTCAAATCCAATTCAATCAGCGCGCGCACCAAGGGCGCGACTTCCGCTTCCGTGTCGGGATTGACGACGACAAACGGATATTCGACGCGCCAGTCGGTCGCATCGGTAACATGCGTTACCCGCGCCAGCCCGTCAAACATAATATTGTGCGGCTTGGTGATTTTGCTCAAACGCTCTAAAATCTGCCGCCGCTTTTGGCGCGTTTCGTCAAAGCTGCCGTCAAAACGCTCGACCGCCTTTTCCGCCGCCGCCACCAATACATCGACTTGCGGATTGTCGTCGCGGCGTTTGCGGATTTCGTTCAACCGGTGGCGCATTTCCCGCACCAGCGCGGCGCGGCGTTTCGGATGCTCCAGCAAATCATCAACCAGATACGGATTGCGCACGACCACCCAAATATCGCCCAACACTTCAAACAACATCCGCGCCGAACGCCCCGTCCTGCGCTGTCCGCGCAAGTCTTGCAGAATCTGCCACGCCTCATCGCCCAACAGGCGGATGACGATTTCGCGGTCGGTGTAGGAAGTATAGTTGTAGGGAATTTCCCGAATACGCTGCGGGGCGGTAGTCGTGGTCATGGTGGCGGTGTGTCCGTATAATTATTGGTACGGCGAAACTGCGGAAAGCTGCTGCATGATTTCGCTGTGTTTTTAGAAAAAAGGTCGTCTGAAAGCGCAGATTCAACGAAGTTAAAATGATTTTCGAGACAATCAGACAACTTGGTAGAAAGTGTTAATGTAGTTTAAATTCCGACGTTTTTCAACGTAAAAGGCGAAAAATGTTTCAATAGGAATAATTTTCAAAAAGGCGGATATTGTTGACAATTTTAATCTAAAAAGACATTTCAGACGACCTTTGACGCCGCCGCGCTTGAGTTTTCCCGTAAAACAGTTATAATGCCACTCTCTTACGGCGGGTCTCCCCGCATGGTAATTCGGAACAACGGGTCAGGGGCGGAAGCCAGCAGCCCACTCCGATGCGTCAGTGCCGGGGGTCTGGCTCGCCACCCTATTAAAAAACACCGAAGATTGATTGGTCTTCGGTGTTTTTGCTTTTGTAGAATTCGGGATTGGAAAAAGGTCGTCTGAAAATCTATTAAATGCACCTACTCAAATAACGGCAAGGCATCGCATCTGTTTGTGACGACAAGGCAAAATCAAACGGTTTTCTCATTGGCACGCCCTAAGTAAATGGCGATCAGGGTCAACGCGGCGCCGCTCCATTGAAGGCTGTTAATCGGCTTCTCCAACCAAAAATAGTCTATCAATAAGGCGGCGACGGGTTCGGAGAGCAGCAGCAGTCCGGTCAGCGAGAATGATAATAAGGGAATGGCGTAGGCAATCATGCCCCAAGCGAAACACTGCATGACCGCGCCGTAAATCAAAACCAGCCCGACATCGCGCATGGTGGCTGGATAGAGGGCGTGGCTGTCAAACAGGATGGATGGGATGATGAGTGACATTGCGCCGCCGAAACTCAACACCATCATCAGAGGAAAGAGCGGAGTTTTCTCAATTTGGTGGGTTTTGTGGATACACACCATAGACAATGCGAGCATACCGCCCGAAGTGATGCCGCTGATAAAGCCCCAGACGGCGTTGCCGTTGTGTCCGAACTCAGGGCTGCCGATAAAGGCGACGCCGCTGATGGCGAGAATGAGGCTGAACATTTGCGATTTGCTCAAACGTTCGCCAAAAAAGAAGAAACCGATGGCGGAGAGGAAAAATATCTGCAAACTGTTGAGCAAGGTGGAAATACCGGGGCCGACGGCGTGTATGCTTTCGTGCCACAGCGACAGGTCGAATGCCAGAAACACGCCGGAGAGCATGGCGGTGTAGATGGCTTTTCTGCTTTTGGGCAGTTTTTGCCCGAACAGGCGCGACAGCAGCCAGAAAATCACTGCCGCTATCGCCAGCCGCCAAAATGCGATGGCGTAAGAGCCGACGTCGACAAATTTGACAATCAAGCTACCTAGTCCGAAAACGACGCAGCCGACGACCAGCAAAGGGGCAGCATGCGAATGATGCGGCTTATTCATAACGTTCTCTATTCTCTTTGTTTTATGGTGGATTAACTTTAAACCAGTACGGCGTTGCCTCGCCTTAGCTCAAAGAGAACGATTCTCTAAGGTGCTGAAGCACCAAGTGAATCGGTTCCGTACTATCTGTACTGTCTGCGGCTTCGTCGCCTTGTCCTGATTTAAAGTTAATCCACTATATAAGGCGGATTTGAAATCCGTCGGTTTTATTGGGTATTGCTCTCCAGCCGGTTTACAGAAAGGTCGTCTGAAAACGTGCAACCTGCTTTTCAGACGACCTTTTTACATTCTCTTCACATCAATCCTGCATCAGCCAATATTGCAGCCCGATTAAGGTTTTGCCGTCTTTGATTTCGTTGTGTTCCAAAGCGGTGCGGACTTCTTCCTTGCTCATCAGGACGGTTTCGGTGATTTCGTCTTCGTCGTTGCTCAAGGTGCTGCCGAGGCGCACGCCTTCTGCTTTGTAAAGGTACATTTTTTCGTCGCAGAAGCCGATGGCGGTGTAGAAGCTGCTGATAAGTTTGACGCGGTCGGCGGTGTACGGGGTTTCTTCCGCCAGCTCGCGCAGGGCGCATTCGGCGGGGTCTTCGCCTGCATCGAGTTTGCCGGCGGGCAGCTCGAGCGTGGCAGCATCTGCGGCGTAACGCCATTGGCGCACGAGTACGGCTTTGCCCTCTTCGGTAACCGCCAAAACGCAGGCCGCGCCGGGATGGCGGATGACGATACGCTGGCTTTCGTTGCCGTTGGGCAGGCGGACTTTGTCGCGGTTGATGGTAACAAATGAGCCTTGATAAATCGGCTCGCTGCTGAGTTTGGTTTCTTTCAAATCCATTTGCGTGTTCTCTTTGTAAAGTTTGATACGGGGTCGTCTGAAAATCGGGAATGGGTTTTAACTTCGTTGAAGCCGAGCTTTCAGACGACCTCTTGAGTCATGAAAAGGCTCGTCTGAAAGGGAGCGAAGCGGGTTTCGCTAAAACGTTTGTGCTGTTTTAAACCCTGCTGCGTTCGATTTCAATGCCGACTTCTTTGACATCGGGCAGGATGCCGGGCTTGATGATTTTGACGCGCACACTCAACGCGCCGAAATTGTCAAGGATGAGTTTGGCGATGTGTTCCGCCAATGATTCGAGCAAGAGGAAGCTTTGTTCGGCAAGGCTTGCCCTGACGGCTTCGCAGACTTCGCCGTAGTGGACGGTATTGCCGATGTGGTCGTCTTGACCGCTTTGTTCGGGGATGCCGATGTCCAAGTCCAAAATCAGGGTTTGGGGGCGTTCGCGTTCCCAGTCGTACACGCCGATTAAGGTGTCCGCCTTCATGCCACGTAAAAAGATTTTGTCCATTTGCCTGCCTGTTTTTTTGATAAAATGAGCGTCCCATTTTAAGTAAAGCATCTGAAATGTTCAATGTATCCGCCGTTATCGCGGCTTATTTAATCGGTTCGCTGTCGTTTGCCGTCATTGTTTCCAAATATTACGGCATGGACGATCCGCGCACTTACGGCTCGGGCAACCCCGGCGCAACCAATGTTTTGCGCAGCGGCAAGAAAAAGGCGGCGGCGCTGACTTTGCTGGGCGACGCGCTCAAAGGCTTGGTGGCGGTGGTTTTGGCACGCTGTCTGCAAGATGCTTTGAATCTGTCGGACATCGCCATAGCGGCGGTTGCCGTAGCCGCGTTGGTCGGACATATGTGGCCGATATTTTTCGGCTTCAAAGGCGGCAAGGGCGTGGCAACTGCTTTGGGCGTATTGCTGGCGCTTTCTCCTGTAACGGCTTTGGTTTGCGCGGCGATTTGGCTGGTCATGGCGTTCGGCTTTAAAGTGTCCTCACTTGCCGCACTCGTCGCCACCGTAGCCGCGCCGCTCGTCGCCTTCTGGCTGATGCCCTACCCTTCTTGGGCTTGGGCGACCGTCGTCATCGCTGTGCTGGTGTTGTACCGCCATAAAAGCAATATCCAAAACCTGCTTCAAGGCAAGGAAGGAAAAATCGGAGACAAGGCAGATAAATCCTGATTTTATTTTTCAGACGGCCTGTCCGATTGCGGAATGAACCAAGGTCGTCTGAAAACCTTTCAATCTACGCTGCGGCATTACCTTAACCCGCCGGCAGGTATCGAAAACCGATTTAATCCATTATAATCAAGCTCTTTTGTTTCACAACCAAACTTCCATGCCGAAACGCCCGTTCAAAACCGTCCTGACCGCCTTTACCTTGGCCGCGCTGTCTGCCTGCTCGCTGGTCAAGTATCAGCCTGTCGCCACCATCAATAAAATTGATATGAACCAAGGCTATCGTTTTGAAACCAGCCAGTTTCGGCGCGAAGAAGACGACACTTTTATCATCCTGATGCTCTCCGGCGGCGGCACGCGCGCGGCGGCGTTGGGCTACGGCGTGTTGGAGCAGCTTCAGCAGCAAAAAGTCACCATCAACGGCAAAAGCAAGTCGCTGATGTCCAATGTCGATTTGGTGGTCGGCGTATCCGGCGGCTCCGTCCTCGCTGCCTACTTCGCGCTTAAAGGCGAAGAAACCATCCCCATGTTTTACAAGCGTTTCCTTCACCAAAACTTCCAACGCCAAGTCGTCAAGCAAGCCTTTTCCATGTCCAACCTGCCCCGCCTCGCCTCACCCGAATACGGACGCGGCGACCTCTTGCAGGAGCAGTTTGAAAACCACCTTTTCGGCAAAGCCACCTTCCGCGATTTGGAAATGCACGGCAAAGGCCCGTTCGCCATCATTTCCGCCACCGACATGGGCGCGGGCGAACGCCTGAACTTCACGCAAGAATACTTCGACCCCATGTGTATCGACTTGGGCAGATTGCGCCTGGCCCGCGCCGTTGCCGCCTCCAGCGCAGTGCCCATGATATTCGCCCCGATTACCCTCAACAACAACGGCGGCAACTGCGGCTACACCCTGCCGCCGCAGCTGCAAATGACCGGTCTCGAGTCCCAAAAGCAGCAAAACGCCACCTATCAAGAGTTTAAAGACAGGTTCAACAAATACAGCGACAGCAAAACCCGTCCCTACATCCACCTGATAGACGGCGGCCTGACCGACAACCTCGGCATGCGCAGCCTCTTGGACATGACCGAAATGTATCCCGACAAAGTGTTGGAACAACAAATCCGCAGCCGCAACCTGCGCCACATCGTCGTCATCAGCGTCAACGCCCAAAACCAAATCAGCAGCAATATGGACAAAACCGCCGCCGTACCCGGATTCCGCGACGTCGTTACCGCCATCGTCAACATCCCCATCGACCAATACACCCAAGAATCCCAACGCCGCTTCCGCGCCTTTGTCGACAAGCGCAACGAAGCCAGCCGACAAAACGGCGACGGAATCAGCTTTTCCTTTGTCAGCCTCAACCTCAAAGACCTGCCGCCCTCCGCGTTGCGCGACAAAGTGTTGAACATCCCCACCAGCTTCTACCTCCCGCCCGAAGACGTGGACAACCTGCGGACCGCCGCGGCAGAGCTGATGAAACAGTCCCAAGACTACCAAAAACTGCTGCAAGAATTTGCCGCACACCCCAACCCCGAAAGCATCTTCGCCGAGCCGCCGCCACCCGATCCCAAAGACGGCAAAGCAGCCCAAAAACAAAACAAACCCATCCCATAACGACATTTCAGACGACCCATAAAACCCAAGAGGTCGTCTGAAACACCACAAACGGAACACCCCGATCATGAACGACAAAACCAGCCCCATCGTTACCGACATCAACCGCCCCGTCCTCGTCCCGCCCGGCGGCCATAAAAAAGTCCTGCTGCATTCCTGCTGCGCCCCCTGTAGCGGCGAAGTCATGGAAGCCATGCTCGCCAGCGGCATCGACTACACCATCTACTTCTACAACCCCAACATCCACCCGCTCAAAGAATACATGTTGCGCAAAGAAGAAAACATGCGCTTCGCCGACAAATTCGGCATCCCCTTCATCGACAAAGACGACGACTACGAAAACGACCGCAAAGAATGGTTCGCCAAAGCCAAAGGCATGGAATTCGAACCCGAACGCGGCATCCGCTGCACCATGTGTTTCGACATGCGTTTCGAAAAAGCCGCCCAATACGCCCACGAAAACGGCTTCCCCGTCTTCACCAGCTCGCTGGGCATTTCCCGCTGGAAAAACATGGCGCAAATCAACGACTGCGGCCACCGCGCCGCCGCGCCCTACGACGACGTCGTTTATTGGGATTTCAACTGGCGCAAAGGCGGCGGCAGCGCACGCATGATCGAAATCAGCAAACGCGAACACTTCTACCAACAAGAATACTGCGGCTGCGCCTACTCCCTGCGCGACTCCAACGCCCACCGCAAATCGCAAGGCCGCATCCCCATCAAACTCGGTGTGCTGTACTACGGCGACGAATCCACACAATACGAACCCTCGCCTGACGGACAGGCAGCCAAAATCGTTGTGGACAAATAATTGATGTCGGTTTTATATGAAGAAAAAGGTCGTCTGAAAGATTTCAGACGACCTTTTCAACACTTCTCCAACCAAAAAAAGTAACACCCGTCCGTCTAACCGTGTTCTAATAATGCTTTACATTTACGCTGAACGAGAGAAAAGCCATGACCGCACCTCAAACGCCCGTTATCCGCTCCCTGCTCGACACCGACCTGTACAAGTTCACCATGCTTCAGGTGATACTGCACCAATTCCCCCAAACCCACAGCCTTTATGAGTTCCGCTGTCGCAACAAAGACATGGTTTACCCGCTTGCCGACATCCAAAGCGACTTGGAACGAGAACTCGATGCGCTCTGCCAACTGCGTTTCACCCACGACGAACTCGACTATCTGCGCAGCCTGCGCTTCATCAAAAGCGACTTTGTCGACTATCTCGAACTCTTCCAACTCCAACGCCGCTTCGTCAAAGTCAGTCCCGACAATGAAGGTCGTCTGAACATCCGCATCGAAGGCCCCATGATTCAGGCGATGTTCTTTGAAATCTTCATCCTCGCCATCGTCAACGAACTCTACTTCCGCCGTCTCGAAACCCCCGCCGTCATTGAAGAAGGCGAACGCCGCCTCCAAGCTAAAGCGCAACGCCTCAAAGAAATCTCCGCCGCGCAAAATCCCGACGACCCGCCGTTTCTCATCTCCGACTTCGGCACCCGCCGCCGCTACACCCGCGACTGGCAGGAACACGTCATCCGCACCCTGCTTGAAGCCGCCCCCGACATCGTGCGCGGTACCAGCAACGTTTATCTCGCCAAAAAAATCGGCATCACCCCCATCGGCACAATGGCGCACGAGTTCCTCCAAGCCTTCCAAGCCCTTGACGTGCGCCTGCGCAATTTCCAAAAAGCCGCCCTCGAAAGCTGGGTACACGAATACCGCGGCGACCTCGGCATCGCGCTGACCGACGTGGTCGGCATGGATGCCTTCCTGCGCGACTTCGACCTCTATTTCGCCAAACTCTTCGACGGTCTGCGCCACGACAGCGGCGACCCTTATGTATGGGGCGACAAAGCGCACGCCCACTACAAAAAACTCAAAATCGACAGCCGCACCAAAATGCTGACCTTCTCCGACGGGCTGGACATCGAACGCTCGTGGGCGTTGCACCAATATTTCAAAGATCGTTTCAAAACCAGCTTCGGTATCGGCACCAACCTCACCAACGACATGGGCCATACCCCGCTGAACATCGTTTTGAAACTCGTCGAGTGCAACGGTCAGTCCGTCGCCAAACTCTCCGACTCCCCGGGCAAAACCATGACCACCAACAACACCTTCCTCGCCTACCTGCGTCAGGTGTTTGACGTTCCCGAGCCGAAGGCGGAGGATTGATTAACTGAAAACGGCAAAAGGTCGTCTGAAAACCTAAAACTAAGGTTTTCAGACGACCTTTTCCATCAGACAAATTGACAACACGACAATCATCCCAAGCCGCAATCCGCCCTACTCCATTATAGGTTTCCAGTACGGCGGTTGCCGTCTTTTCTGCCTTTTCATTTCATTATGGAGATGCACTTGAAACCCATTTCAGATAAACCTATTAAGGAGTAGAATAGCACCCGTTTTATTTTGTTATGTTTTGAAAGTATATTTAAATGTCCGCACCTCAATTCGATGTCGCCGTGATCGGCGCAGGTCCTGCAGGCTCGGTAGCATCCGCCCTGCTTCACAAAAAAGGTTATAAAGTCTGCGTATTGGAGAAACAGCACTTTCCGCGCTTCGTCATCGGCGAAAGCCTGCTGCCGCACTGCATGGAAATGCTGGAAGAAGCCGGTTTTGTCGACGCCGTACACGCCGAACCCAGCTTTCAGTTTAAAAACGGCGCGGCGTTTTCATGGGGCAGCCGTTATACCGAATTTGATTTCACCGAAAAATTTTCAGACGGCCCCGGCACGGTTTACCAAGTGCGCCGCGGGATTTTCGACAAAATCCTGATTGACGAAGCCGCCAAGCAAGGGGTGGAGGTTCGTTTCGGACACGGCGTAACCGCGTTCGACAACAGCGGCGACCTTGCCCGTTTGAGCGTGGAAGCCGACACGGGCGAAAGCTACGAGCTGACCGCGAAATTCGTATTGGACGCCAGCGGCTACGGCCGCGTGCTGCCGCGTTTGCTGGACTTGGAAACGCCGTCGCACCTGCCTCCGCGCCAAGCGCATTTCACCCACATCGACGACAACATCACCCACCCGAAATTCGACCGCAGCAAAATTCTGATTACCACCCACCCGCAACACCGCGACGTGTGGATTTGGCTGATTCCCTTCGGCGACAACCGCTGCTCCATCGGCGTGGTCGGTACACCCGACGTACTCGCGGGCGAATCGGAAACGGTGTTGAAAAAATTTGTCTACGAATGCCCGATGCTGAAAGAAATTCTGGACAAAGCCGTCTGGGAAAACGACTTCCCGTTCCGCTCCATCCAAGGCTACTCCGCCAACGTAAAATCGCTGTACGGCAAACATTTCGCGCTGTTGGGCAATGCCGCCGAGTTCCTCGACCCCGTGTTCTCATCAGGCGTAACCATCGCGCTGCACTCCGCCAAACTCGCCGCCGACCTGCTGGCGAAACAGCTTGAAGGCGGCGCAGCGGACTGGGATGCCGAGTTTGCCAAACCGCTGATGGTTGGCGTGAACGCGTTCCGCACTTATGTCAACGGCTGGTACGATTTCCGCTTCCAAAACGCCATCTACGCGCCCAACCGCAGCCCCGAAATCAGCCGCATGATTTCTTCGATTCTGGCGGGCTATGCGTGGGATACTGCCAACCCGTTCGTGGCAAAATCCGAGCAGCGCCTGTCTGCGCTGGCGGCATTGGTGGGGGACGTGAAAGTCGAATAAAACCGTTCGGAACGGTCCGTCCGCCGTTTCAGACGGCCTTTATAAAGACAAAAAGGCCGTCTGAAACTTTTCTATAATTGGCGGAGCAAGGTATATGGCTGATTCATTGGCATCGATACGCCACTTGCCGTCATTCCGGCGATAACCTGCTCTCGCGCAGGCGGCGGGAATGGCGGTCGGTGATCGGGTCCGTATTAACGTAAATGAATCAGCCACAGGTTTGGCAACCGCCCCCACATCTGCTAAATTGACCGGTACGCACGGCCTCGGCTTGGAGGCCGTCTGAAAAACGACGGAGGGCATTATGAAGATTCTAGTCAACGTATTTCATCCCGATCTGGAAAAATCCACGGTTAACAAAGCATGGGTACGGCAGTTGGAAAAGACGGCGGATGTAACCGTACGCAAAATCTGCCAGCGCTACCCCGACGGCAAAATCGATGTTCCGGCGGAACAGGAAGCCCTATCCGCGCATGACCGTTTGGTGTTCCAGCACCCGTTTTACTGGTATTCCGTGCCGCCGCTGATGAAGCAATGGATAGACGAGGTGTTTACCTACGGCTGGGCATACGGCGGCGGCAATGCGTTGGCGGGTAAGGAATGGGTATGCGCCATTTCCACCGGCGGTCCGGCGGATTCTTATCAGGCGGGCGGCTACAACAGTTATTCCATGAGCGAATTTCTAAAGCCCCTGCAACAAACCGCCAATCTGGTGCAAACCAAATTTCTGCCCCCGTTCGTATTCCACGGCGCCGTCCACGCCACCGAAGCCGAAATCGAGCAATCCGCGCGCGAACTGGCCGCACACATTACCGACCCGCTGCTTGACCCGCAGAAAAAACTGGCCGCGCTGGTGCAGGCGATGAACGACGAAGGCGTCAGCCTATAAACGGCTTACTTAATTTTTATTGAATCCCGCCATTCCCGCGCAGGCGGGAACGGCAGCAGTCGGTAAGCTCCGTATTGGAAACGAGGTGTTTTACCCCGAACCATATCGGGCAAAAAGTTCTTCGGCAAATCCGGCAAACTGCCTGCCAAACATGAAACATCCGCCCCGACAGACCGAACCGTCCAAACTTGTGCCTGTTCAGACGGCCTCCCGCTCCTCAGACATCGGTTACAATACCCTGCCAGTGATACACACACCTATCCCCTACAAAAGGAAACCCATGCGATTCCCAACCGCCGCTCTTGCCGCGCTCGCCCTTGCCGCCTGCGCCGCCTCCCCTTCCCTGCCCCGTCCGCAAACCCTGCCGACGCTTGACCAAGCAGGATTATGGTTCAAACTCGAACAGACCGACGCTTCGGGCAATGCCGCCCAAACCAGCCTGCTGGCGGTCGAGCAGCTTTCAGACGGCATCCGCTTCGTGCAGACCGACGCGCTGGGTGCGCCCGTGTCGCGCCAGTTTGTCGGCACGAAAGGCTGGAAAAACGACGGCTTCATCATGCCCAATTCCGCTTCGCGCCGCCTGTTTGCCGCGCTGCTGCCGCTGCTTGCCGCCGACCGTGCTGCCGCGCTGTATCCCGAAGTGGAGCAAAAACCGTCCGAACACAACGCGTTCTGTCCCGACGGCAACGGCGCACTGTTCCGCTACAAAGACCGCGATTTATGGTGCGTCGCCCGTCATGACGGGCAGTTCGTCATCGCCTTTCCCGACAAAACGCGTTGGACCGTCAGCCCGATTAAAGAAGAACAATGATGAAAACCCCCGTTTATCTCAGCCGCCCCGCCGTGACCAGCGCGCTCGGCAACGGCCTGCGCACACATATCGACGCGCTGCTGATGCCGTCTGAAACTTCGCCGCTGACGTTTTCCGACCAATGGGTCAAGGGAAAAACCTTCGCATTCGGCGCGGTAAACGAAACGCTGCGCCCGCTGCCCGACAACCTGTCTGCCGCGCATCGCAGCCGCAACAACCAACTGCTGTGGCACGCGCTGGAGCAGATTGAAGACGACATCCGCGCCGCCGTCCGGCGTTACGGCGCGGCGCGGACGGCCGTGATCATGGGCACTTCCACCAGCGGCGCCGACGAAAATATCCCCTTGTTCCAACACGTTGCCGACGGCGGCGGCTGGGCGGACAAGCCGTTCAACCAGCTCCAGCACGAAATGGCGTCGCCTTCGGAATTTATTGCACACGTCTACGGCATTCACGGCCTGCGCTACGTCGTTTCCACCGCCTGCACATCGGGCGCGCGCGCCTTAATCAGCGCGGCGCGGCTTCTGCGCTCAGGCTTGTGCGACGCAGTGGTCTGCGGCGGCGTAGACACCCTCTCGCCGCTGACCATCAACGGTTTTGCCTCGCTGGAAGTGCTTTCAGACGGCCTCGCCAACCCGTTTTCCGCCAACCGCGACGGCATCAATATCGGCGAAGCCGCCGCCGCATTCGTCATGACCCGCGATGCCGATTTCGGCGGCACGATGCAACTGTTGGGCTACGGCGCAAGCAGCGACGCTTATCATATGTCCTCGCCCCGCCCCGACGGTTTGGGTGCGGCGCAGTCTTTTCAGGCGGCGCTGAAAAATGCCGGTTTGCAGCCGCAGGACATCGGCTGGATTAATCTGCACGGTACCGGCACGAAACACAACGACAGCATGGAAAGCCGCGCCGTCGCCGAAGTGTTCGGCAGCCAAACCTTCTGCACATCGACCAAGCCGCAAACCGGACACACGCTCGGCGCCGCCGGTGCCATCGAAGCCGCATTCGCCTGGGGCGTCGCCGACCGCGGCTGCAATCCTCAAGGCAAACTGCCACCGCAACAGTGGGACGGCATCCCCGACCCCGAACTGCCCGCCATCGCCCTGACCGACGGCAACAGCACATGGTCGTCTGAAAAACGCATCGCCGCCAGCTCGTCTTTCGCCTTCGGCGGCAGCAACGCAGTATTGATTATCGGAGAATCAGCCGAATAAACCGCTTCTGGCTTTGCCTCAACGATATAGTGGATTAACTAAATCAGGACAAGGCGACGAAGCCGCAGACAGTACAGATATAGTGGATTAAAATTGCAATGATACGGCGTTGCCAACGCCCTTATGTACTACCCGTACACGGCGGGCGTTGCCGCCTTGTCTCATTTTTATTTTAATCCACTATAGTACGGCAAGGCGAGGCAACGCCGTACTGGTTTAAATTTAATCCACTATAAAAAGGTCGTCTGAAAACAGTTTTGGGTAACTGTTTCAGACGACCTTTTCGCTTACTGCAGCCAAACCCGCTCAAACACGGTTCGGCTTGACGTTTATCCTAATTGGCTGCGTTGACGCACAAAGAATCAATCTTGCCTGCGCGCGGGAAGCGGATGGTGTAGCGTCCTTTTTGGTTGATTTCTGCAAAGCTGAAGCGGTCTTCAGGCGTATCGCCGTCCGCGCCCACTTCCAAAGCAACGCGTTTGCCTTTCGGGTCTTTCACGACCACATTAGGGCTGACGGGCGCGAATGAAAGCATCAAACCATTGCCTTCCGTCACTTTAAAGCTGTACACCTCGCCGCGTTTGACCTTCATAGGTTGGTCGATGCAGCCCGTTTCATTCAGGGGCAAATTTTTTTCCGCATAAGCAAAAGCGGTGCTGCCCAAGCCCAAAGCAAGCATCAGGGAAAAACTCAGAGATTTCATACGGTTTCCTTTGAGATTTAAATATTCAAACGAAGCGGGATTATAGCACTGATTATTTGGCATCCGCGCTAGGCGAGACGAAAAATAATCCAACCAACATAAAACTCAACCATCCCTCCGTTCCAACACCTTCCTCGCCGCTTCCACGCCCCAATACAAGGCTTCTTCGAATACCGAATAGCCGCTCAAATCGCTGTGGGCAAACAGCAATCCTGACGCGCGGTTTCTGAGTTTTAACAAAGATTCGTCGTTCAGATAACCGGCTTTCGGTACGCTCATGCCGTGTCCGCGCACTGTAACATCAACATGGGAAACGTGTTGCCAGAAGCCCTCTCCGTAGGCGGCGATCAAGTCTTTGGCGGCCAAGTCGCGCAGTTCTTCGTCGGTGGCGTCGAGCAGTTGGCGGCGGACGGCTTGCGGGGTGTCGTGGTTGAGTGCAGTGTAGGCGGTGAAGATGGTGCGCTCAGGGCGTGCGACGCGGATGAGCTGGTTGGTGGCGACGACGTAGCCGAGCCCCTGGCTGCCGTAGATGACGTTATCCCACGCCGTTTCGCTGTTGTTTTTTTCTTTCGGGAAGCTGTGCAGCTCGAAATTGGCGACCAACCACGGGGCGTATTCGGGGATGTTCAAACCGTATTGCGCGGGATTTTCGATGATGCGGGCGGCGACCATCAACGGCATGGCGGAGATAACGTGTTGCGCGGTCAGGGCGACGGTTTCGCCGCTTGAATTGTCACGCAGCCAAACTTCAATACGGTCGTCTGAAAGCGGTTTGATTTTGACGGCGGATGCGTTGACGGAAGCGGGTTTGTCTAGGCGGATGCGGTTTTCAGACGACCATTGCCAACCTTCCTGCAAACCGGCATGGCAGCGCAGGTTTTCAGAAAGGTGCGCCAGACCTTCGGGCCAGGTGAGGACGGTTTCCGCGCTGTTGCGGGCGGCGAAGTAATGCAGTCCGGCAAAGGCGGATACTTGCGCTATGCCCTGCCCGTAATCGTCGCGGCAGCAGTAATCGAGATACCACAAAAGTTCGGGCGAGGTGTAGCCCTCTCGCACAAGCCATTGTTTGAACGTCAACTTATCAAGTTTGCGCCACGTTTTGTCTGCCGAAGACAGGGCTATCGGAATGGCGAAAATCTTTTTGCCGTCGCTGCCGTAAGCCTGTTTCAGACGACCGATTAAATCAAAAAAACGTTTGGAATCCGTATCTTCTTTCGGCAACAAGTGTTCTTGCCATTTATCCTGATACAAAAGGCGCGACTCGGGCGCATAAACCAAATCGGTTTCCCTGAAACTGCCGTCCGATTGCAAAATATCAAAATCCGCCAACATCTCGCGCACATACGCGCTCTCTTTCGACGGCAACGCAAGATAATGCGCACCGCTCGGCGCTTGCAGGCCGTCTGAAGCGGCGTAGGCGGCATTGTTGCCGTTGCGCTCGAACCCTTCCGCCAGCAATACATCACGATGACCGTGTTTCGCCAAATACCACAACGCCCCCAAACCCGCCGCGCTGCCGCCGAGTATCAGCGTATTGCATTCGTAACGTCGAGTCGGCGGATTGAGCAATTTCCCGTCGCGCAACAAATGCCCCAACGGCAGCCCGACACGGTTGACGGAAACCGGCGGTTTGCGGTTGAGGCGGTTATAAGTCAGCCAAGAAAAAGATGACGCGGCGGCAAGCGCGGCGGTGTAACTGAGGAATTGACGGCGTGTCGGCATGGGGTTGAATGTCGGTTTAGGGTTCTGACAGGTCGTCTGAAAACATCAAGACGGTTTCAGACGACCTTTTGATGAAATGTTTCCATCAATTTTATTTGACTGAGGATGCTTGTTGGAAACGTTTTTTATTAAGCAGGGTGCCAATGAAAAAATCAATTCGTTCCCCATCAAAAAATACAGCCCCTCGGATGTTTTTACATACCGGATCCCGCGAAACATACGAAAATCCATTATCCTCTTCTGAAACGTCTGATTCTTGAATGATGCCACTGATATTTTTGAGACATTGCCTATATACCGCTTCTCGTTTGGCATTGTCTTTCATCCACTCGCTGTACTGTTTTTCCTCTTTCTCCTGCAATACTAACCTGTAAAGCATCCCAATTCTTGGAAACTCTTCTTCATATTTGGCTTTTGAAATCGAGAGCTCTTCTACAGTCTGATCCTGAAATTTTTTAAAGAGCACACGGATATGTATCTGGCACGATACGCCTTTTACCCAGTTTATTGATGCCTTACCATTACTACAATGCTCTGCTTCTTCCGCAATCAATTCATCGATACTTTTTTTCTGCAACTCATCCTCTAGAGACTTGGTTTTGTCAGCAAGTACCTGTCCCAATGCGATGTCAATTAATACCGGCTCCCTCTCTTCCGTACCCAATGCATCAGTTACCATGCGCGAATGGTCTTCTTTCATGATACTTTCGAAGTCTTGCCAAGGTATTTGGGCATATTTCTGCGCCAAAATTTCTTTGATTTTTGCAACTTCATGTGATTTTTCCAGCCGCTCCCATTCTGGCCGTTCCCCCTCTTTCTTTTTCAAATTTTGTTTGATCTGTTTTATCAGAATTTCTCTGTCAACAGCCTTACTTAAATTTATAGGCAGCTCCAACTGCTCCATGACTTGATTCGTAATGGTGCATTCTGGATAAAACCTATAATAGTAAGAAGAGTCTTCGTATTCGGATTCATCAACTTGGGTTACCGCCACTTTGTCCTTAAGTTGTTTAAAGCATCTTCTGTATTCAGCCTCGAGTTTGCTGTGGTCCGACATTAATGTCTTCTCAATGTTCTTCCAATCTGCCTCTATGGCGGCGCGGTAGGCGGCTGTCAAGATGGGCGTGGGAATGTGCTTGCCATCGCTATATCCTAATTCTGTCTGAACGAGTTCAGATAATGTTTTTTCTGAGAATTTCTCTTTTAAAACATAATAATAAGCTTTACACAAAGCAATATGATCCCAAGCCTCCTTCTGACAGCTTTGCGGGATTTCTTTGTTCAGTGTTTCAATGTTTTTTGTTTTCAATTCATTCAAAAACGGCTCCGCCTTATCAGCAAAGATGCGGTCTATGGCTTCTCTTTTAGCCTGTTCTTCCAACGAACTGTCGGTATTTATGGAGTGAACGGATTCTTGATGTAAAGCCTTTGAATAGAATGTTTTCCAATCTTCTTCGGCATATTTCTTTTCCCATTCGGTTTTGAATTGCATGGCTCGCTTTTCAATTTTCTGATTAAGCGCTTCTTTTTCCGCATTTTCTTTCTGCCATTCATGGAACGATTCTGCGGAATCAACAGCCGTCCATGCGGCGAAACAGGGTAATAATTCGGTGTTGTCAGGGTTCAACATCAAAAGATCGTCGGGATACGCCGCAATCATTTGTCGTCCATCGACGTTTTCCATATCAACACCCGCCTTCTTGAACACATCGTCTTTCAAACATTGTTCTTTTTTAGTTTTGGCTTCGTCGAGATGCTGGAAATAATACACGCGGTCTTTAACGGGCGACGTGATGGGTGCTGAATTTGGCTGACTGATACACGCGCCTAAAAAGAGGGCGGATAAAGCGAGGATGGCGGAAGTGCGGAAGTGCATGGTTAGTTCCTTGGTCAGGATATTTTTAAAATTTAAGAATGAGGTCGTCTGAAAACATCAAGACTACGGTTTCAGACGACCTTTTGATGAAATGTTTCCATCAATTTTGTTTGACTACTGATGCTTGTTGGAAACGTTTTTTATAAAGCAAGGTGTCGATTAAGTCTCTGAAACGTAATGATTCAACCGAAACATCAGAGCTAAACGCCAGGCATCCGGGTACCTGTCTCACATACGAAGATCCATCATCCATTTCTGAAACATTTGATTTCTCGATGACTCCACTGATCTTTTTGAGACATTCCCTATATGCCGCTTCTCGCTTGTCATCATCTTTGTTCAGCTCAAAGTATTGTTTTGTCTGTTTTTCATGCAATACCAAATGGTAGGCTGTCTGAGCCAATGAATGCCCTCCTTCATATTTATCTTTTAAAGTAAAAAGTTCTTCCAAAGTCTGATTCTGAAATTTTTTTGAAAGGGCACGGAAAGGTACGTCACACCGAACATCTTCTCGCCAATCTATTGCTTCTTCGCCGCGACAGCTGGCGGGCATTTCGGCAATCAGTTTATCGATGCTCTTTTTCGCCAATTCATCCACGAGAGGCTGGATTTTGTCAGTAAACATCTGTTCCAACACCATAGACATTATCTTTTTCTGCTTCTGCTCCTCTTCCGTTCCCGAGAAAATGTTTACCATACTCGGATAGTCTTTTTCTACGGCACTTCTGAAATTTTGCCAAGGTGTTTGGGCGTATTTCTGTGCCCAAATTGTTTTGGTTTGTGCAAATTCGGGCGATTTTTCCAACTGCTCCTGTTCTTTTTGGCTGTCTTCCCCCTCTTTCCAGCGTTGTTTGAATTGCTTCATCCAAACTTCTCTGTTAACAGCCTCACTTAAATCGGCAGGCAGATTCAACTGTTCCATGACTTGATTCGTAATGACGCATTCGGGATAAGATTCAAAATACTCGGATGGAGTGTCTCCTCTATAGTAAGTAATCTGTATTGTCTTAATTTTATCTCTGATTTTTTTAACACATTGCGTGTATTCGGCATCGAGTTTGCGGTAATCCGACATTAAAACCGCAGACATTTTTTCCGAACTCACCTCCAATGCAGAACGGTAGGCCATTGACAAAATAGAAGCAGATAAATGCCCGTCGTCATTATATTGTTTTTCCATGTCTGACAATTCAGATACTGTTTTTTCCGAGAGTTTTTCTTTTAAAGCATGATAATAGGCTTTGCATGAAGGGATAAGGTTCCAAGCTCCCTCTCGACAGCTTTGCGGGATTTCTTGGGTCAGTATTTCGATGTTTTTTGTTTTCAGTTCATTCAAAAACGGCTTCGCCTTATCAAAAAAGATACGGTCTATGGCTTCTCTTTTGGCAAGCTCTTCCAATCGGTTTTGTCTATTCTGTGAGTCAACGGATTCTTGACGCAAAGCCTCGGGGTAGAATGTATTCCAATCTTCATTGGCGTATTTCTTTTCCCACTCTGTCTTGAACCGGATGACCTGCTTTTCAAATTTTTGTTTCAGCGCTTCTTTTTCCGTATTTTCCTCTCTCCATCTACTCATTGGCTCTACAGCATTATTTGCCGTCCATGCGGCGAAACAGGGTAATAATTCGGCGTTGTCAGGATTCAGCATCATAATATCGTCGGGAAACTCAGCTATCATTTGTCGATCACCGACACTTTCCATATTAACGCCCGCTTTTTTAAACACGTCGTCTTTCAAACATTGTTCGTTTTTAGTTTTGGCTTCGTTAAGATGCTCGAAGTAATAGATATAGTCTTTGACGAGAGGATTGATGGGCTCAGGAGATTGGGAACCGGTAGATGCCGAATTTGGCTGACTGATACACGCGCCTAAAGAGAGGGCAGATAAAGCGAGGATGGCGGAAGTGCGTAAGCGCATTGTTAGTTCCTTAGTCAGGATATTTTTAAAATTTAAAAATGGGGTCGTCTGAAAACGTAAAGACGGTTTCAGACGACCTTTTGATGAAATGTTTCCATCAATTTTGTTTGACTGCGGATGCTTGTTGGAAACGTTTTTTATTAAGCAGCGTTTCAGTAAAGTAGTCGAAACGTGACTCTTCAATTCGAAGACTAGAGCTAAACGCTAGGCATCCCGGCGCCCGCCTAGCATACGAAGAAGCACTATCCTCTTCTGAAACATATGATTTTTCGATGATTCCACTGATATTTTTGATACATTGCCTATATGCCGCTTCTCGCTTGGTATCATCATTGCTCAGTTCAAGGTATTGTTTTCTCTCTTTTTCATGCAATGCCAAAGAGTAGGCTGTATAAACCCGTGAAAGCCCCTCTTCATCTTTATTTTCATATTTATCTTTTGAAGCGGAAAGCTCTTCTAACGTCTGATTCTGAAATTTTTTTGAGAGAGCGCGGGAATATGCATCACATTGACTATCTGCTAACCAATCTATTTTTCTTTCATCGCGACAGCTGGCAGGTATTTCGGCAATCAGTTGATCGATGCTTTTTTTCGCCAATTCATCCACGAGAGGCTGGATTTTGTCAGTAAACACCTGGTTCAATGCTATGACCATTATCTGATGCTGCTTTTGTTTCTGCTTCTGTTCCTCTTTCGTACCCGAGAAAATGTCTGCTATAGTCGTCGGATAGTCTTTTTCTACGGTACTTATGAAATTTTGCCAAGTGAAATTTTGCCAAGGTGTTTGGGCGTATTTCTGAGCCAAGATTGTTTTGGTTTGTGCGACCTCAGGCGTTTTTTCCAACTGCTCGTATTCTTTTTCGTGGTTTGCTTCCGTTTCCCAGATGTGTTTGCCTAACTTCATCCACACTTCTCTGTCAACAACCTTACTTAAATTGGATGGCAGCTCCAACCTTTCCATGACTTGATTCGTAATGACGCATTCCGGATAAAGTTCTGAATAAAAGGAAAAGGTGTAATCTCCGGTTTTATCCATCTGAAACGGTGTCGCTGCTATTTTATCGCCGATTTTTTTAGCACATTGCATATATTCGGTATTGCGTTTGCGATAGTCCAGCATTAATGCTTTATCCATTTTTTCTGAATTCCCCTCCACCGCAGAACGGTAGGCAGCCGACTGAACGGTAGCAGGCAGATGCTTGGCACCTTTATATTGTTTTTCCATACCCGCCAATTCGGATAATGTTTTTTCTGATAATTTCTCTTTTAAAACATGATAATAAGCTTTACACGAAGGAATAAGGTCCCAAGCTCCCTTACGACAGCTTTGTGGAATTTCTTTGGTCAATGTTTCAATGTTTTTTGTTTTCAATTCATTCAAAAACGGCTCCGCCTTATCGACAAAAATGCGGTCGATGGCTTCTCTTTTAGCCCGATTTTCCAATCGGTTTTTTCTATTGCGTGTTTGAACGGATTCTTTACGCAAAGCCTCGGGGTAGAATGTGTTCCAATCTTCATTGGCGTATTTCTTTTCCCATTCGGTTTTGAGCCGGATGACCTGCTTTTCAAATTTTTGATTCAGCTCTTCTTTTTTCTTATTTTCCTCCTGCCATTTGCGCAGCGGTTCCGCAGCATTGTTTGCCGTCCATGCGGCGAAACAGGGAGATAATTCGTTGTTGCCGGGATTGAGCATCAAAATATCGTCGGGATACTCCGCAATCATTTGTCGTTCATCGGCGTTTTCCATATCAACGCCCACTTTTTTAAACACGCCGTCTTTCAAACATTGTTCGTTTTTAGCTTTGGCTTCGTCGAGATGCTCGAAATAATAGATGTAGTCTTTGGCGAATGGGTTGATGGGTGTTGATGATGAAGAACTGGTGGGTGCCGAACTTGGGTTGCTGATACACGCGCCTAAAGAGAGCACGGATAAAGAGAGGATGATGGAAGTGCGTAAGTGCATTTTGGTTCCTTGATGTTCTTAGTGAGAATATTTTTGGGGGTTTTAAAATGAGGTCGTCTGAAAACAGATTGAGACTGTTTCAGACGACCTTTACAGGTTTTATTGTTCTATTGGCGGCTGCGTATCGTCCAGTATTCCTTCGCCACGTTGCGCAACTGTCCAAACGGCCCGTTCTGCCGCCAATTCCCTGCACAACACTTCCTTCACTTTTTCCAACTTCATGCCGCCGCAGATAAATGCGTCTATGGCGGCGAAGCGGTGTTCCGGCCAAGTGTGGATGCTGATGTGGGATTCGGCGAGCAGTAAGATGCCGGTAATGCCGCCTGCACCGCCAAAGGTGTGGAAACGCTCGGCGAGGATGGTGGCTCCTACGGCTTGGGCAGCGGCTTTGAGGGCGGTTTTCAGACGACCTTCGTCTTTCAAGACAGCTTCATCACAGCCATATAAATCTAAAAGACCGTGGTTGCCGGGAATATGGGTCATTTATGGCCTCCGGAGAAACCTCCGCCGCCGTAATAGCCGCCGGAATGCATACGCGAGCCGTCGGAATCGGAAGAGCCGTAGCTGATGATCATGGAGATGATGATGATAATGGTGCTGAAAATGATGTAAGTGGCTCTCGACATGTTAATCCTCGTCCTCGTCTTCTTTGCCCATAGTCCACAACAACCAAGTTCCTATAAAGATGACGGTAAATGAGGCAGAGTTGCCGTCGGTCAGCAGCGCAGGAAGGTTGACGACAACCAAGATGGCGATCATGACAAACCGCAATTGGTTATCGACCCCGTCTGCGTTCATTTTTGCCGTGTATCTGGGCGCTTCCGCCTGCAAACCGAAAGCGCCGGCAACTTTGCCGTAGGTAGTGCGCGTGCTTTTACTCCATGCCAGCTCGTGTTCGGTCAGCTCGGCACACAGTTTGCTGTTGCTGCCGACTTGGTAGTCGGTGTAATACGCCAAATCACCCGAACGGATATGCCAGTAAAACGCGCCGGCGGCGACTTCGACTTTGCCGCCGTAGGAATAAAGTTCATCACAACCTTGCGGTTTGCGGGCGCTGTTTAAACGCGGCCAATTGTTTTGCGTTTCGGATTGGCTCCACTCGCCGTCGGACGATTCGACCAACCACAAAAAGCCTTTCTGCGGATTGTAAAGCAGGTATTCGACCCACCAACCGACCGGCGTCAGTATCCGCCGTTTGCCTTCAAACATATATTCATAAGTCGCATCGGGATCCAGTTCGGAATACCTGACCGCACCCATCACGAAATAATCATTGTCATTCAGACGACCCTGCGTGCCGATAGGCAGGGTAAACAGTTTATCTTGCGCCACACGCATGGCATTGGCAGTAATCAGCCGCGCTTTTTCCTTACTGACTTCCAATTGGCTGCCGCAGCTCGGGCAAATCAAAAAATCGGTGACACCGCTCAACCAATGGACGGACGATCCGCAATTCGGACAATTTTCCGAATGATGACTGCCTTTCAGACGACCTGCCGTTTCACGGATTTGGTCATCGGTACGGGTATTCTGCAGTTTCAGTTCATTTAGGCCGACCATACTGCCGTAATAGATTGCGGGAGGATCATCGCCGTAATCTATCGTCAGAAAAAGACCTGAGCATCGCCAGTCTATGACTTTACTTGTCGTATCTTCAGTCAGCTTAAACGGCAACTCGCCCTGCGCCGCCGATTTTCTGAGGCTGATTTCACGCTTATCCGACGGAACAAAGTTTTTATTTTGAAAATTGAAATTGCAACCGCCCGGCACGACGTCGTGAAAGTCCGGCACAACTTCAGGCGATTCAACCAAGCGCGTCATGGAATACAGGTCGCCGGATTCAGACAGCCAACCGGTTTGCCCGTCATCAAACAGCGCATACCATTCGTTCCACACACCGTCGTCGTATTGCACCTGAAGCCGTCCGACCAAGGTAAATGGGCGGGTAACGTATGTCCCTGTCGTGCCGATTTGCAGCGGGCTGAAATCCTCCAACAAAGCGGAATCGCGTCCGGAATCGACGATACTGTCATCCTGCCGCACCAGCATGCTGTTGCAGTAGCCGCACACCAGCGTAACGGCTGTCGCGGAATGCGCCTCAACAGGCGCACCGCAGCTCGGGCAGTCGGTTTTGAAGAATGGGGTGTTTGACATGAATTTTCTTTTTCGGAATTTCAGACGACCTAGGGCAAACTGATACGGGCTTCAGCCGATGCTTAAAAAATACTGGCAAATAAACATCTTGCCGCATTTTCCAAAACGCAAACAGCGTCCGCACTATCCGTATGCCGATGCAGACCGCAGCAAACAAGCAGTCGGCAGCAATATGATTGTATAGTAAAACAAAACGGCTTGGGTACGGAATCAGGCAAGCACAGCCGCATCCTACCGAATTTAACCCATCTATACGACAAAGGTCGTCTGAAAACCTGTCATCGTTTATCTGCATCATTTGAATCATCACGCTACCTTTGATTTGTCCCATTGCTCACAAAGAGTCAAATTGATATTGTTATTTATTACAAATGCTGTATTATGTTCGGGTAATTGTAACAAATAAAACAATAACATCATAAACTCCCAATTATCTACAATATTTTTCCCCGTCATTCAGACGACCTCATTCCACAGATTTTCAATTTTTCAACACCTCAAACCATTTTGTATGGCTTGTTCGTTAAATTTTGCGCGTTTTAAATTTGGAGAATCGATGTGAGTTTCGACTGCATCGCCCATATCCGTAAAACAAACGGGCTCCCGCAGCCTGTCTTTGCAAAGACAGATGGCAGAAAACAGAAATAGCCCAGCCGTGAAAACACCCAAGGAAATCCAAATGACAACTTACTACGCCCATTCCGCGCAAGATGAATTCGGAAATCTCTTGCCTTACGAACATTGGCAAACCTTGCAAAGCCATTCGGTAAATGTTGGCGAAATGGCGGCGGAGTTTGCTCGGGTATTCGGTGTGCAGGAAATTGCCTGCCAGACGGGACGGCTTCATGACTTAGGGAAATACAGTTTACCCTTTCAAAAGCGTTTAGAAGGAGAGATAGAATTTGTGGATCATTCCACTGCGGGAGCCAAAATTGCTATCGAGCGTTGGGGAGATGTTATCGGCAAACTGATGGCGTTTTGCATTGCGGGGCACCATGCAGGGTTGGCAAATGGAAACGGCGAAGGCGATAACCGTCACACGTTAAAGGATCGTTTGGCGTTGCAATTCGGCGCAGATATTCCCGCTCTTGATAATCTGTGGCAACAAGAAATCAAGCTCCCGGAAACCCTGTCTGCACCGCCACTCAAAGCCGACGCGCATCATCCTTTTTTCTCCTACGCCTTCTTCACACGAATGCTCTATTCTTGCTTGGTGGATGCTGATTATCTTGATACTGAAGCCTTTTATTCAAACCTAGAAAACAAAGCCGTCAAGCGCGGCGGCTATCCCGATTTAAACGCCTTGCAACACAATTTCAATCAATTTATCAACGCTTTCAGACGACGTATCGCCCAAGCTCCAGAGCAAACCGAAGCCGAAAAACGCAATGCCGCCTTAAACCGCCTGCGCAGCGAAATTCTTGATCATGCCGTAGAACAAGCGACACAAGCGCAAGGGCTGTTTACGCTTACCGTGCCGACTGGCGGCGGCAAAACGTTCACTTCCATGGCATTTGCGCTGGAACACGCCAAACAGAACGGTATGCGGCGTGTGATTTACGTCATCCTGTTCACCAGCATCATCGAACAAAATGCCGCCGAATTTCGCAAAGCCTTTGGCGAATTGGGCGAGCAAGCCGTGTTGGAACACCACAGCACCTTCGACGACGGCAAGCTGCAAAATGAGACCACCAAAGACAAATTGCGCCTTGCCTCGGAAAACTGGGACGCGCCGATTGTTGTGACCACCGCCGTGCAATTCTTCGAATCCCTCTTTGCCGACCGCTCCTCGCGCTGCCGCAAGCTGCACAACATCGCAGGCTCCGTCATCATCCTCGACGAAGCGCAAATGCTGCCGCTCAATCTTTTGCTGCCCATCATGCAAGCCATCAAAGAATTGGCGCAAAACTACCGTTGCAGCATCGTCATGTGCACCGCCACCCAGCCAGCCGTGCAAGCCGAAAACGGCTTCTATCGCGGCTTTGAAAACGTGCGCGAAATAGCCCCAAAACCGACCGCACTTTTCGACAAACTGCGCCGCACCACCGTGCAACACATCGGCACACAAACCGACGCCGACCTGTTCGCCAAACTTGGCGAACACCCGCAAATGCTCGTCATCGTCAATAACCGCCGCCACGCCCGCAGCCTGTACGACCAAGCCAAACACCTTGACGGTACATTCCATCTGACCACCTTAATGTGCGCCAAACACCGCAGCCAAAAGCTCGATGAGATCCGAGGTCGCCTGAAAAATGGCGAACCCTGCCGCGTCATCGCCACCTCCTTAATTGAAGCCGGCGTTGATGTGGATTTTCCGCTAGTGATGCGCGCTGAAGCAGGCTTAGACAGCGTAGCCCAAGCCGCAGGACGCTGCAACCGCGAAGGCAAAAGGCCGTCTGAAAACAGCTTTGTATGGATATTCGCGCCCGAAGAACAATGGAAAGCCCCGCCTGAACTTGCCGTCCAAGCCGCCGTTATGCGCCTGACCGCCGACAGCTTTTCAGACGACCTCTTATCCACCCAAGCCGTCGCCGCCTATTTCAAAGACCTTTACGACCTAAAAGGCAAAGAACTGGACTACAAACAAATCCTACAAATGCACCGCAACGCCGGGCAAAGCCTCGATTTCCCATTCCAAACCATCGACGACAAGTTCCGCATGATCGAAAGCCACATGCAGCCGCTGATCATTCCGTTCGATGGTGAGGCCGAAAACCTCATTAGCAGCCTGCACCACGCCGACCACATCGGCGGACTCTTACGCAAACTGCAACCCTACACCGTCCAAATCCCCGAAAAAGCTCTCGCCGCTTTATATAAAGCAGGGCGTATCGAACCAATTAACGAGAAAAACTTCGGCAAACAGTTTTATACGCTGATTGGGCTGGATTTGTATGATGAAGTGGCGGGGCTTTCTTGGGAGGATACGGCGTTTTTGAAGGGGGAGAGTTTGGTTTTTTGAAGAAAATTTACCAGAGAATAAACCAGTTGTAGTTAATATCTAACATTAAGGAAATAAAGAAAATGGCTAACATTAAGGAAATAAAGAAAATAGCTAACATTATTAAAGTTCGTGATGACTATGAACCAATACAATTTGAATCAATAAGTGGATTGAATAAATTCAAAGTCTGTGAGGGTTCAAGTGCTTCATGGACAGATCAGGAATTTACAGTAAAAGATTTACGAAGTCGGGTTGAGCCTTGGCTAACTTCACTTTTTCAATCTGAACATCTTTCCTTGTTAGTTGGTGCTGGATTAACCCATGCAGTTCATTATTTGGCAGCAAATAAAGCTGCCGCCGGAATGTCAGCATTGGATTTAAGTAACTATAAGGATGAAATAGATAATAGAGCTAAAGAATCTGCTAAAAAAGCAGATAGAAAGGAAGGAAACCTAGAAGACCAGCTTCGAGTTGCGAATGAATTATTGCGAGGATTAGAAATTCTTGGGGAATCGAAGGCAGATAATTTACGGAACGAATTAAATGAAGGTATGAAAAGTTTTGCTCAATCCATTTTAAATAGTGAAAACGGTATTGTAGCGGCTGATGAAGATAAACGAGAACAAGCATTTAACACGTTAGTTACTTTTTTAATGAGTTTTGCTAGCCGTATTGGTGTACGTGAACGACTAAATATTTTTACCACAAATTATGATCGTTTGATTGAAGCCGGAGCGGAAATTGCAGGCTTGCATCTATTAGATCGCTTTCTTGGCAATCTTATGCCGATTTTTCGTTCCTCACGCTTGGATTTAGATATGCACTATAACCCACCGGGAATAAGGGGAGAACCAAGATATTTAGAAGGTGTTGCTCGATATACAAAATTGCATGGTTCTGTAGATTGGGTACAAACAGATAGAGATATACGTCGTATAGGTTTACCGTTTGGTGCTACTGACATTACTCCATTTTTTCAGACACCGAGTCTTTATGGGGCAACTGCACACGAATTAATGATTTATCCAAATGCGGCCAAAGACAGAGAAACAGCAGGCTATCCTTATGTGGAATTATTCCGAGATTTTGCATCTGCTGTTTGTCGTCCTAATAGTGTATTAGTAACTTATGGGTATAGCTTTGGGGATGAACATATTAATCGGACTATTCGCGATATGTTGACTATTCCTTCAACTCATTTAGTTGTAATTTCTTACGATGATCCACTTGAGCGTATTATGCAAATTTATAATGAAATAGGGAGACCTTCCCAAATTAGTTTGATGATTGGCGCAGAATTGGCTGATTTAACTAAGTTAACACAAAATTATCTACCGAAAGCAGCGATTGATAAAACAACATTTCGAATGAGTGAACTGCTTAAACAGCGTATGGACCCCATGCAATCCGATAAGGAGCATAAGAAGCAAGAAACAACAGCCAGCGATACTGGCTTGGAGGAATTGTAATGAGTTTATCACCTTTAGCTTATGCCGATTCTTTGCGTATTGGTACAATCGATTTTGTGTCGCCCGATGAAATTAAGGTTTTATTGGATATTGAAGCACCTGATGGTGTTGCTCTTAATACAGGTACACCACGCCCATTTCCACGAATTAATGGTTATGTATTGATACCAAGCGATGAGGGTTATTTGGTTGCACAAGTGGAATGGATCACGATTGAACGATCGCAATATCCAAAACGCAAGGGAATGCAAGATTTCGGTTTGATTGACCTACCTTATCCCTTACGAAAAATGAGTTTAAATCCCTTAGGTTGCTTGTTTTACGGAGATAGAAGTTCAGACGGAAAAGAAAGTTACCGTTTTCAACGAGGGGTTGAAGGTTATCCAACTGTTGGCGCTCCTGTATTGTTACCAACTCAAACCCAGCTTAGAGCTATTGTTGAATCAGGTGATAACCGTTCTGTTTTGATCGGTAATAGCCCATTAGCAGCTAACGCCAAAGTAATGATAGATCCAGATAGGGTTTTCGGTCGCCATTTAGCCATTTTAGGGAATACCGGTAGTGGAAAATCTTGTTCTGTCGCAGGACTGATTCGTTGGTCTCTCGAAGCGGCAAAACAAGAGAGATGCTCCACCCCGAATGCTCGCTTTATTGTACTTGACCCAAACGGTGAATATGCAAATACCTTTTGCGATATGAGCGAAGTACGGGTGTATGCAGTTGAACCAATTCAGAATATTAAGCAGTTGCAGGTTCCTTTGTGGTTTTGGAATAGTGCGGAATGGAGTTCTTTTACGCAAGCTAGCAGTAAGACGCAACGTCCGCTGCTTAAACAAGCATTACGTGATGTTAGAGCTGGTCGTACAATTTCTAATGATTCTTCAGAAAATAAAATGCTGTCTCTGCGGCGTTACCTTTCATCTAGATTGATTTCATTTCGACGAGATCTACGTTCTGGTGAAATCCAAACGGATGAATCTAAATTTGGTTTTCGTCTAAAGGCTATCGCAGCTGATTTACAAGAAAAAAGTAGTATTTATAAAGAAAATAAATTGGATATGGCTCTAGAGGCTATTAATTCCGCCTTGACAGCCACGCATAATAGTTTTGTTAAAGATGGAAAAACTATTGAATATTATAGAGCTTTCACTGAAGACCAGGTTAACCGAATTATTACTGCTTTGGAAGATTCGCTTACAACGGTTGGAGGAATTCTCCCACAAAATGGATCTGATGAAGATATTCCGTTAATGTTTGAAGGAGTTCAGTTACCAGATCATTTAGAAATATTGGCTGAACAGGAGAATGTCAGTCAATTTGTTGATTTTTTAGTATCTCGAATTCGTACGCTTATCTCAGATGTGAGAGTGAAGTCTGTCATTTCTGATACCAGCATGGGCCTGGATGACTGGTTGAATGCATATATTGGGGGAAATCAAGCGGAGAATGGTTCTGTCACTGTTATTGATCTTTCTCTAGTTCCAGCGGAAGTCATTCATTTGGTTACCGCAGTTATCTCTAGGATGACATTAGAGGCCTTACAGCGTTACCGTAAATTGAATCAGGGAAAAACTCTGCCTACAGTTTTGGTAATGGAGGAAGCTCATACTTTTATAAAGAGATATAAGGATGATGCTGAAAACCAAGGTCCAGCAACAATCTGTTGTCAAGTTTTTGAAAAAATTGCTCGAGAGGGGCGAAAATTCGGATTAGGCTTGGTCTTATCCTCCCAGCGTCCTAGCGAGCTCTCACCAACAGTTCTTTCACAATGCAATAGTTTTCTTTTGCACCGTATCAGCAATGATCGCGATCAAGAGTTAGTACATAAACTTGTACCTGATAATTTACACGGACTATTACGTGATTTACCTTCATTACCTTCACGTCATGCGATTCTATTGGGCTGGGCATCTGAGTTACCGGTCTTAGTTAAGATGAAGGATTTACCGGAGAATCATAGACCAAAATCAGATGATCCTGATTTTTGGGCTGTTTGGTCTGGTCAAGTTGAACGGAAAGTAAATTGGAAAACTATTGCAGATGATTGGCAGCAGATTAGTCCAGCAAATGGAGATGATTAAAGTTGATATACATTTTTTATAGTCAATTTTAAGACAGTTATTGTAGAGGTGCGGTCAATTCTCCCAACGTTTTCAAAACGTCGTCTAAAACCGCACTTACCAACCACAAGGAGAACCAAATGAACCAAATCCGCCTACATATTTGGGGCGATTATGCCTGTTTTACCCGTCCGGAGATGAAGGTGGAGCGGGTGTCTTATGATGTCATCACGCCGTCGGCGGCGCGCGGGATTTTGGCGGCGGTGCATTGGAAGCCGGCGATTCGGTGGGTGATTGACCGGATTTATGTGCTAAAGCCGATTCGGTTTGAGTCGGTGCGGCGCAATGAGTTGGGCGGCAAGATTTCGGCGGGTAAGGTCAGCGGTGCGATGAAGCGTAAGAGAGTTGCCGATTTATATACGCTGATTGAAGACGACCGCCAGCAGCGCGCGGCGACGGTGCTTAAAGACGTGGCTTATGTGATTGAAGCCCATGCGGTGCTGACGGCAAAAGCGGGGGCGGATGAGACCGTTACCAAGCATATCGAGATGTTCAAACGCCGTGCGAAAAAGGGGCAATGCTTTCAGCAGCCTTGTTTGGGCGTGCGAGAGTTTCCCGCCGATTTTGCTTTGATTGATGAAGGCGAGCCGCTGCCGCCGTCGGCATTATCGGAAAACGAGGCAAACCGCGATTTAGGCTGGATGCTGCACGATATTGATTTTGACCACGGCAACACGCCGCATTTTTTCCGCGCACAAATGAAAGACGGCGTGATTGATGTGCCGCCGTTTTACGCCGAGGAGGTGAAAGCATGATTCTTGCGTCCCTTGCCCGTTATTACCGCCGTTTGGCAGAGGAAAACGATGAAATGGGCAACCCGAAAGTGCCGTCTTATGGTTTTAGCGAGGAGAAAATCGGCTGGATTTTGGTATTGGATAAAGAAGGTCGTCTGAAAACCGTTGTACCGAATCTGACTGTCGATAAAAAGCCGCAGCCAAAGCTGATGAGCGTGCCGCGCCCTGAAAAACGCACGTCGGGCATCAAGCCGAATTTTTTGTGGGATAAAACCGCCTACGCGCTTGGCGTGGAAGCCAATAAAAACAAAGCCGAAGCGAAAGCAAAACCGTTTACGCCGTCTGAAAAAACCTTTGACGCCTTTAAGCAATACCATCTCGATTTACTGCAAAACAGCGACGATGAAGGCTTACAAGCCTTGTGCCGTTTTCTGCAAAACTGGCAGCCTGCACATTTCGCTGCCGAAAATCTGCCTGCCGAAATGCTGGATGCCAACATTGCATTTTCTCTTGAAAAACCGACCGCACTTATCCATAAACGCGAAGCTGCGCAAACCTTGTGGGCAGGCTGCCTGAAAAGCGACGAGGCTCTTGAGGGCTTGTGCCTGATTAGCGGCGACACTGCCCCGATTGCGCGGCTGCATCCGGCGATTAAAGGCGTGTTTGGCGGGCAAAGCTCCGGCGGTTCGATTATTTCGTTCAACAAAGAAGCCTTTGCCTCTTTTGGTAAAGAGCAAGGCGCAAATGCGCCCGTCTCCGAACAATCCGCCTTTGCCTACACCACTGCGCTGAACTATCTCTTGCGCCGCGAAAATAATCACTGTCTGACCATCGGCGATGCCAGCACGGTCTTTTGGGCGGAAGCTGATGATAACGCAACTGCGCAGGCTGCCGAAGGCTTCTTCGCGCAAGTATTCATGCCGCCAAATGACGAACAAGAAAGCGTCAAAATTTTTAATGTATTAGAACAAATCGGCAAAGGTTGCCCGCTGCAAGAAATTGCGCCCGAACTATCTCCCAATACCCGTTTTTATATCTTAGGGCTTGCCCCTAATGCTGCGCGGATTTCTGTTCGGTTTTGGCTGGACACCACGTTTGGGCAGTTGGCGGAAAATTTGGCGCAGCATTGGAAGGATTTGCATATAGAACCGTCTGCATGGAAGAAGGGGAAAGAACCTCCCGTATGGCGCATTCTCCTAGAAACGACACCGAAGCGAAAAGATGCGGAAGGTCGTCTGAAAAAATCGGAAAGTAAAGATATTCCGCCACAACTGGCTGGAGAATATATGCGTTCGGTTTTAACAGGGCGATTTTATCCGAAAACTATGTTGACACGAATGATTGGACGTATCCGTTCTGATGGATACATTTCCGGTTTGCGTGTTGCCGTAATTAAAGCAGTTATTAACCGTAACAGTTTGTACAGAGAGGAACTTAAAATGGGATTAAATGAAGAAACCCACGATATTCCCTATCGTTTGGGACGCTTGTTTGCCATTATCGAATTGGCGCAGTCTTCCGCATTGGGTGAACTCAATGCTGGGGTAAGGGATAAATTTTACGGTGGTGCATCCAGTTCTCCGCATAGCACTTTTCCCTTATTGCTGGATAACTATCGCACGCATATTTCAGCCTTGAGAAAAGGAAGAAAAGCTAAATGGGTAAAAGGCGATCCCAAAAAACTGGCAAACTGGTTGGAAGGAAAGGTTGGCGAAATTATTGGTGTTTTCGATGCAGAAACACCGTTCCCACGCCATTTGTCGCTGGAAGAGCAAGGACGTTTTGTTGTCGGTTATTACCAGCAACGATTCAAAAAATACAATAAGCAAGAAGACGATAATATCCCTGAAGATATTGAACAAGCAAATTATTTGGCTGATGAAGCCGATTCTGAAAATGAAGAAAACTAAGGAGCCAGAAAATGTCTGCCATTCAAAACCGCTATGAATTTGTTTACTTTTTTGACGTAACCAACGGCAACCCCAACGGCGATCCCGATGCGGGCAATATGCCGCGTCTTGACCCCGAATCCAGCAAAGGCCTAGTAACTGACGTCTGCCTGAAACGCAAAATTCGTAATTTTGTGGATATGACTTCATCAGGTCAGGCTGGCTATGAGATTTTTGTAAGAGAAAAAGGTGTATTAAACCGTCAAATTGAACGAGCTTATACGGAAAGCGAAGAGGTCAAAGCTAATCTCAAGGCTTGGCAAGAATACGAGAAAAAGCGGAAGAATAAGAAAAAAGGAGGGGAAGGAGAAAATATTTCCAAACCTGAAAAACATTATGAAGACATTGCACGCGATTGGATGTGCGAAAACTTTTTTGACGTTCGTACTTTTGGTGCGGTAATGAGTACAGGGAAGGAAAAAGAAGAAACCGATGAAAATGGTGAAAAAAGCAAGATTGCTAAAAAAGCAGGTCAAGTACGTGGTCCTGTACAACTGGCATTCGCCCAATCTATCGACCCCATTGTACCGTTGGAGTTAAGTATTACACGCGTAGCTGTAACTTCTGAAGCAGAAAAAGAAGAGGGTAAAGACACTATGATGGGGCGCAAATACATCGTCCCTTACGCGCTTTACCGCGTACATGGCTTCATTTCCTCCAACCTTGCCTCCCAAACCGGTTTTTCAGACGACGATTTAGCCAAACTCTGGCAAGCCCTGACGCTGATGTTTGAGCATGACCGCTCCGCCGCCCGTGGCGAAATGGCGGCACGCAAACTGATTGTTTTTAAACACGACAGCGCACTCGGCAGCCAGCCTGCACATAAACTGTTTGACGCCGTGAAAGTCGAACGCGTAAACGGCGAATCAGGTACGCCCGCAAGCGGTTTTGGCGATTACAAAATCAGTGTGATTTCAGATGGCCTGAATGGCGTGAGTGTGGAAGAACTGCTTTAAAAAACACTTGAAAAGATGACCGCACTTTTAACCAAAACCCAAGGGGAAAATCAGGACATGCGCCTGATTTCCCTTTCCGCCCTGCAACACTACGCCTTTTGCCCGCGTCAATGCGCGTTAATTCACAACGAGCAGGCGTGGACGGAGAACTATTTGACGGCGCAAGGCAAGGCGTTGCATGAGCGGGTGGATTCGGGCGAGCCGGAAACGCGCAAGGGTGTGCGCTTTGAGCGGACGGTGCATGTGTCGGCGGAGAAACTGGGCATCAGCGGCGTGTTGGATTTGGTGGAAGTGGACACGAAAACTGGTCGCCTGAAACCTGTGGAATACAAACGCGGCAAGCCTAAACCCGACCCGATGGACGAAATCCAGCTTTGCGCTCAAGGTTTGTGTTTGGAAGAAATGACAGGGCAAACCGTCAACGAGGGAGCGCTGTGGTATATGCAAACCCGCCACCGCATCCCCGTCGTGTTTTCAGACGACCTGCGCGCCCAAACACTCGCCACCATCGCCGCCGTGCGCGAACTTCTAAACAGCGGCCAAACCCCGCTGCCCAACTACGGCAAACGCTGCAAAGCCTGCTCGTTGGCGGAGATTTGCCAGCCGGAGTTGCTGGGGAAACGGGATAGGAGTGTTGGGTATGTTGCGGGGTTGTTTGGGGAAGATAATGATCTACTAGATTAATAACAAATTTTTTATTCAAGTTAATTATGGAGTTTTTATGTTTGATTCTATAAATATTAATTCTTTGGTCGATAAAACGATATATCACTATTGCGATGCACATGCCTTTTTATCTATATGTCAAAATAAAAAATTATGGTTTAATGATTTGCATTCTATGAATGATTTTAGTGAGCGGCATTATGGATATGAAATTTGGGAGCTGTCTGCGAGTCAAGTTATAAGCGAAGAAATTGGAAAGATGGTTACCGAAGATGAGAAAAATAAAAAAATCCAAGAATTAAAAGTGTTTTTAGATAAAATTGATGAATTTATGCATTTGTCTGGACGTAAGTATATTTATACAGCTGCATGTTTCTCCAGAAATTCAGATTTATTAAGTCAGTGGAGAGGTTATGCAAATGATGGGCAGGGTTATTGTATAGGATTCGATATTGATTATTTGCTTCAATTAAATTCTTATGCTGTTTCTGTTTTATATAATAGAGAAAAACAGGTTAAAGAGAGCGTAGAGGAGATATGTCATTTAATCCAATTAATTAAAAATGAAAAGTGGCAGGAGTTTGAGGAATTAGTAGAGATGTATTGCCTAAATACTGCTGCATTAAAAAATAGTTCATTTTCAGAAGAAGAGGAAGTGAGATTATTATATCCATTGTCAGTGGATGAAAATTTAAAAGTTAATGATATTTTAACTAACCCACCTATGGATGTTAAATTTAGAATAAAACAAAATATACCTACGCCTTATATTGAAATTCCTTTTGATAAAGGAGCAATAAGAGAGGTTATCATTGGTCCTAAAAATCCAGTTTTAGAAACAGCAATTAGTATTTTTCTTGAAACTAATAGTTTAAGAGATGTTAAAGTGAGACGCTCTATTATTCCTTATTGTTAGCAAGCTGTAGCCTGCATCTCAACTAACCGCGTGCGTGGCTGCGCCACACACCCTACTGTAAACGATGCAAGCTTTAAAACCAAAATGTAGGGTATGTGCGGTACGCACACACGTGGTTTTTGCTGTTCAAATAATTGCCTAAAACTTTCAGACGACCTTGTGTTTCAGGCTGTGTAGGTGGGATACTTTTATCCGACAACCGTTTGATATTTATATGATTTGAAATTGTTGCGATAATTTTGAAAATGTCGGATTCAAGAATCCGACCTACCGTTTTTCAGGTAGCCCAATCGCCCCAAAAAGTACGGTCAAAATCCAAGGAGTTTCCCCATGCGCAAACTGCAAAACACGCTCTATATCACTACCCAAGGCAGCTATTTGCATAAGGAGCGGGAGACGTTGGTGGTGGAGCAGGAGCGTAAGAAGGTGGCGCAGTTGCCGGTGCATTCCATCGGGCATATTTTTTGTTTTGGAAATGTGCTGGTGTCGCCATTTTTGCTGGGATTTTGCGGCGAAAATGATGTGAATTTGGCGTTTTTTACGGAAAACGGTCATTTCTTGGGGCGACTTCAGGGACGGCAGAGCGGCAATGTGCTACTGCGTCGGGCGCAGTATCGGGGATCGGAGCAAAATCCTGTGCCGATTGCGCGGAACATTATCGCGGCGAAGATTCAGGCGAGTAAGCGGGTGCTTCAGCGGCAGATTCGCAATTACGGCGAGAATGTGGCGATCCAAAGTGCGGTCGATGCTTTGAATATTTCGCTGCGGCAGTTGAAGGGTGCGGCGGAGCTGGACGTGGTGCGCGGTATTGAGGGCGATGCGGCGGCGCGTTATTTCGGCGTGTTCGGGCAACTTTTGAGCGAAAAAAGCGGCTTTACTTTTGACGGGCGCAACCGCCGTCCACCCAGAGACGGGGTGAATGCGCTGTTGTCGTTTGTGTACAGCATTCTGGGCAAGGACATCAGCGGCGCGCTGCAAGGCGTGGGGCTGGATCCGCAGGTGGGTTTTCTGCACGCCGACCGACCGGGGCGCGACAGTTTGGCGCAGGATATTTTGGAAGAATTCCGCGCATGGTGGGCAGACAGGCTGGTGTTGTCGCTGATTAACCGAGGGCAAATCAAACCGCAGGATTTTGTTACCGAGGCAAGCGGCGCGGTAAGTTTGAAAGCAGAGGCGCGTAAGCTGTTGTTCCAAGCTTTGCAGGCTAAAAAGCAGGAGAAAATCGTTCATCCGTTTTTAGGCGAAGAAGTGGAAATCGGGCTGCTGCCGTATATTCAGGCAATGCTGTTGGCGCGGCATTTGCGCGGGGATTTGGCGGAATATCCGCCGTTTTTGATGAGATAGATTTGCAGGTCGTCTGAAAACGGGTTGGATGTTTTCAGACGACCTCTAAAGCAGCCTGCACATGGGAATACAAAATGCTGATGCTGATTACTTATGATATTTCGCTGGAAGACGCGGAAGGGCAGGCAAGGCTGCGCCGCGTGGCGAAATTGTGTCTGGACTACGGCGTGCGCGTGCAATATTCAGTGTTCGAATGCGACATTGCGCCCGACCAGTGGGTTGTTTTAAAGGACAAACTTTTGAAAACCTACAACCCCGAAACCGACAGCTTGCGCTTTTACCATCTGGGCAGCAAATGGCGGCACAAAGTGGAACACCACGGCGCGAAACCGGCGGTGGATGTGTTTAAGGATACGTTGATTGTGTGAATCGCCAACCTGCGGTTCTCATGAAAATGCGGCAGGGTTGGCGAATTGGGATTGTTCTTTAACAATCAGGATATTGCGAATGCGGGTGTAACGGAAAAGGCTGTGTTATACTCGCGTTCGCGCTTTTCTTGTGAGCCTAGCGAAATCGGGGCTGCTAAACCTGATGGAGCAAGGGTTTTGAGAGAGGCTCCAGCCGCCTTCAGGCGGCTGTGTGTTGAAACCATCGGATAATCAGAATCAGCCTGCACTAAAATCCCAGCCGCCTTCAGGCGGCTGTGTGTTGAAACCGTACATAACCAGTTTGAACACTATACAAGGCTGAGCCAGCCGCCTTCAGGCGGCTGTGTGTTGAAACACTTCCATCTTATCGTCAACACCCGCGAAGACATCCCAGCCGCCTTCAGGCGGCTGTGTGTTGAAACCGACCAAAAACGACGACTTTTCTGTCCCTGAAATCCAGCCGCCTTCAGGCGGCTGTGTGTTGAAACTTCTCGAAATACCGCTTGTCTCCCGATACCATCTCCAGCCGCCTTCAGGCGGCTGTGTGTTGAAACACATTTATAGCAACGATAAAGGGCTTTAAGAAACCCAGCCGCCTTCAGGCGGCTGTGTGTTGAAACATTTAAAGCTCCCAAAAATAAAAAAACCGCCTGTACCAGCCGCCTTCAGGCGGCTGTGTGTTGAAACAACTTAATCAGCGGCGCGCCACCGTTGCCGATAACCAGCCGCCTTCAGGCGGCTGTGTGTTGAAACGACGTTTCGGATACCCTGCGCAAAACAGGCATGGCCAGCCGCCTTCAGGCGGCTGTGTGTTGAAACCATTTGGTCTTTGCGCTTCTCGATAACCAAACGCAGCCAGCCGCCTTCAGGCGGCTGTGTGTTGAAACCCACCTCCCCTCGTGGCTCAACCAGCTCGACATGCCAGCCGCCTTCAGGCGGCTGTGTGTTGAAACCCGAACGTTTGGGCGTGGGCGAATGGAAAGTCAACCAGCCGCCTTCAGGCGGCTGTGTGTTGAAACAGTAACCCGAATCGACGTAGCTGAAGATATGCAAGAACCAGCCGCCTTCAGGCGGCTGTGTGTTGAAACACAAGTAAAAGGCGGCGCACGAGGCGACGCCGATGCCAGCCGCCTTCAGGCGGCTGTGTGTTGAAACATCGGCATATGCTGCAACAGGCACAAAAAAAGCGACCCAGCCGCCTTCAGGCGGCTGTGTGTTGAAACCGCGTTACATAATCCAAAACCCCATCTACCGCGATCCAGCCGCCTTCAGGCGGCTGTGTGTTGAAACTTCCATTGATACCGGCAGTTTAAATGGCATTGAACCAGCCGCCTTCAGGCGGCTGTGTGTTGAAACAGTAGCGTCGCGCCGTTGGTGTGAAAGCGGAAGTACCAGCCGCCTTCAGGCGGCTGTGTGTTGAAACTGCTTGATACCATCGCGGAATACATGGGCAAATCCCCAGCCGCCTTCAGGCGGCTGTGTGTTGAAACCGCACCGCGATACTTCCAACCTGCCGATCTAAACTCCAGCCGCCTTCAGGCGGCTGTGTGTTGAAACTATATGCGCCGGTCGCAGTTTCGGACGATGCGCCGCCAGCCGCCTTCAGGCGGCTGTGTGTTGAAACACGGGCTTTTTTTATGGGCGGTCGTATGAGCGATTCCAGCCGCCTTCAGGCGGCTGTGTGTTGAAACCTCAACGGCTACGCCGCCCCTTTTGCCGTTTGCCAGCCAGCCGCCTTCAGGCGGCTGTGTGTTGAAACTGCCATGCTGTCGAAGACGCAGAATTTCCGAACGGCCAGCCGCCTTCAGGCGGCTGTGTGTTGAAACTAGAGAAAGTTGATTGGAAGATGTTTGTGGCGCGCCAGCCGCCTTCAGGCGGCTGTGTGTTGAAACTAAAGCGGTTTTAAAGTGGGTATTTTTATATTTTCCAGCCGCCTTCAGGCGGCTGTGTGTTGAAACGAAAATAACGGGCGCATGGGCGTTCCCCGGCGAAACCAGCCGCCTTCAGGCGGCTGTGTGTTGAAACAACTCGTCGCGGGCGGTAACGCTGCCGCCGATTGAACCAGCCGCCTTCAGGCGGCTGTGTGTTGAAACATTTTTCATCCTTTTTGCGTAGTAATGTGGGTTACCAGCCGCCTTCAGGCGGCTGTGTGTTGAAACCCGGTTCGTGGTCGCCTAATTCGATTATTTATGCAAACCAGCCGCCTTCAGGCGGCTGTGTGTTGAAACCCGCGCAGGATTGGCGAACGACTACCACGACAATTCCAGCCGCCTTCAGGCGGCTGTGTGTTGAAACTGGACAATACTCAATCGGGACGCCATGGAAGTACAGCCAGCCGCCTTCAGGCGGCTGTGTGTTGAAACGCCATTTCCACATCACCGTCAACCGACGAATCAGCCAGCCGCCTTCAGGCGGCTGTGTGTTGAAACGATTCTCAGGCTTTTCGCATCGGAATATTTCGTACCGCCAGCCGCCTTCAGGCGGCTGTGTGTTGAAACCATGACGGCATGACCGTGAACGAAGCCGAACTGACCAGCCGCCTTCAGGCGGCTGTGTGTTGAAACCTGAACTTGGTCAGCTCGGTATTGCCCAGCTTGTCCAGCCGCCTTCAGGCGGCTGTGTGTTGAAACCAGTACGCGCTCAGACATCTGCTGAGATTCGTCCCCAGCCGCCTTCAGGCGGCTGTGTGTTGAAACTAACCAACAATGCCCGCAACATCGTTTCTCAAAACCAGCCGCCTTCAGGCGGCTGTGTGTTGAAACCTTCGCTGTGTGTAGTACCACTTCTACTGATACCCCCAGCCGCCTTCAGGCGGCTGTGTGTTGAAACTTTTGATTTCCTCGGCGGTCATGCCTGCCTGCTTGCCCCAGCCGCCTTCAGGCGGCTGTGTGTTGAAACCCGCCCAAACTGACGACTTGACTAAGCTCGCTGCCAGCCGCCTTCAGGCGGCTGTGTGTTGAAACCATGTTATACAGAATAAGGGCGGCCTTCTGCCGCCCAGCCGCCTTCAGGCGGCTGTGTGTTGAAACGTGCCCTACGCAGCCGGGGTGTTGATGAGATTTGCCAGCCGCATTCAGGCGGCTGTGTGTTGAAACAAAACGTCGTCAAAATACTGACCGAACCGCTGTATCCAGCCGCCTTCAGGCGGCTGTGTGTTGAAACACTAAAGAGATTTACGCATTTCCCGATAAAAACAACCAGCCGCCTTCAGGCGGCTGTGTGTTGAAACCGCAAATCCAGCGGGTAACGCTGCATGACAGTTGGGGCCAGCCGCCTTCAGGCGGCTGTGTGTTGAAACAGCGGTCGTCTTCGCGGCGGTTGCGTCGGTCTTCCCAGCCGCCTTCAGGCGGCTGTGTGTTGAAACACATTAACCCTGATTTTTGACTGAAAGGAAATCAACCAGCCGCCTTCAGGCGGCTGTGTGTTGAAACAGCCAAGATTTCAGGCTTGGTACTCTCATAATAACCCAGCCGCCTTCAGGCGGCTGTGTGTTGAAACAAAATCCACCGCATCAGAGGTAAACCTCACGCGGCCAGCCGCCTTCAGGCGGCTGTGTGTTGAAACCAATTCCACTTTTTTAGCTTCATCGCCGTATTCCCAACCGCCTTCAGGCGGCTGTGTGTTGAAACTTCGACAATCTGTTCTCTTAAATCCATTTCAGACCCAGCCGCCTTCAGGCGGCTGTGTGTTGAAACAAGCCCGAAACGTCCATCACGGCGGCAAACACTTCCCAGCCGCCTTCAGGCGGCTGTGTGTTGAAACAACCCGTACAAAACGCAGACGACAGAAGCCGCAACCAGCCGCCTTCAGGCGGCTGTGTGTTGAAACGTCTGAATAATACACCTGGTGCACCGTTGATTGGACCAGCCGCCTTCAGGCGGCTGTGTGTTGAAACGCCGATACCCGCACCTTATCCGCGCAAATCTGAACCAGCCGCCTTTAGGCGGCTGTGTGTTGAAACATTCTGATAACCCAACATCCCCGCCTGATAGACGCCAGCCGCCTTTAGGCGGCTGTGTGTTGAAACAATTCTTTAGCCATTTGTTTCACCTAAATCTTTCCAGCCGCCTTTAGGCGGCTGTGTGTTGAAACTACTACGAAGATAGTAACATCGAAATTTCCCGAAACCAGCCGCCTTTAGGCGGCTGTGTGTTGAAACTTACCCATATCATCAGAACCGCCCATCTTTGAATTACCAGCCGCCTTTAGGCGGCTGTGTGTTGAAACGGTCACACATACGCGCGGAATCGCGCCGATGGCGCCAGCCGCCTTTAGGCGGCTGTGTGTTGAAACCTATTTATCCGTTGGAAAACCGGCGGAAGCCTGTGCCAGCCGCCTTTAGGCGGCTGGGTTTTGAAACTGAATAAGTAAGGGTAATCTATGCGAAACGCCGTAGCCAGCCGCCTTCAAGCAGCTATATATCAGTACAACTCAGAGATTTCTTACAACAAAGGTCGTCTGAAAACCTTATCAATCGGTCTTCAGACGACCTTTTTCAGCCATCAACATAAGCCCGATACTTTGGAATAGGCTATGGGCATCAGACAGATAGGTCAGCCGATTCGGGCATCAGAATTTCACACCTTTATGTAAGGCTACGATGCCTGCGCTCATATTATGGTAATCAACGCTGTCGAAACCGGCATCCAGCATCATTTGTTTCAATGTTTCCTGATCGGGGTGCATGCGGATGGATTCTGCCAGATATTGATAGCTGTCTGCGTCTTTGGCAATGAGTTTGCCCATGACCGGCAGCAGTTTGAAGGAATACAAATCGTATGCGCCTTCCAGTGGTTTGTAGACTTTGGAAAATTCCAACACCAAGAGCGTTCCGCCCGGTTTGAGCACACGGTACATTTCTTTGAGTGCGGCATCTTTGTGGGTCATGTTGCGCAAACCGAAAGCAACGGAAACCAGATTGAAGTAGTTGTCGGGAAACGGCAGCTTTTCGGCATCGGCCAGCGACACGGGCAGAATCAAACCTTCATTCAGCAGTCTGTCGCGGCCGACGGTCAGCATGGATGAGTTGATGTCGGTCAGCCACACTTCGCCTTCTTTGCCCACACGCTTGGCCCAGCCGCGCGACAGGTCGCCGGTACCGCCGGCGATATCCAGCACTTTATCGCCCTTTTTCAGACGGGCGGTATTGATGGTGAAATGTTTCCAAACGCGGTGCAGGCCAGCAGACATGACATCGTTCATGATGTCGTAGTTTTTGGCTACGGAATGGAACACTTCGGCCACTTTACCTGCCTTTTCTTCTTCGTTTACGGTAGTGAAACCGAAATGGGTTTTGTGGTCGCTCATAGAGGTGCTTTCCTAAAATAATCTGAAATCAATATGGTTCAAACGGTATTTCGATTTTCAGACGACCTTGCTCTAGGGGTCGTCTGAAAGTTTAATCATTGAGAGGCAAACCTGTCTTTCAATTTGTCCATGGCTACGCCGAATGCTGAAATTTCATCTCAGAAGGTGATGGCATTTTTATCGTCATTCACGATATGCTTTTTGCGGACCTGCTTGGTATAGTCTATCAAATGGATGGCTAAATAATCTTTTTTATTCAGATAGCAGCGCAACTTGCCCCCGTGTAGTGGCATTGTACCCTCAAGACCGTATCTTTCCAGCCGATTTTGTTTGACATCCGACAGGCTGATATATTTTTTCAAGCGAGGAACAGAGCCTGCTTTGCCGACATCCTGCTGTCCGTCACAATGCCGCTTCAAAAAGAACAAACACGCTCAGTAATCAATGATGCCCGCCACAACCGCCGCTGCCGCAGGAATGCTTTTTACCGGCAACAAGGTCAGCGGCACTCGGTATTCTGGAAGCTCCGGCTTCTTTTAACCTGCGAAGATAATCCTGCCAAAGCGCATCATAATCGTAAGCCAATTTATAAAGATAAGCCCAGTCATACAAACCGCTATTATGACCGTCTGAAAAAGTAATTTTGAGCGCATACTGACCGACAGGGTCTAAATCAGAAATCGTAACTTCTGCTTTACCTGTCTGCAAGACATCTTGTCCCGCACCATGTCCGCGCACTTCGGCACTGGGAGAATAAACGCGGAGAAATTCGGCAGGAAGGGTTTTACGTTCACCGCGATAAACCAAAACCAAAGCCGATCGGTCATGTTGCAAACGGATTTCTTCAGGAATGTTGTTATCAACTTGGTTCATGTCATACCCCCATTTTCTTTCGCAGCACCGCTACCCAGATTGAAAAAACGCCGCCTAAAAACGCAAACAGCAAGATTAAAATGAGCGCAAAACGGGTCAACTCAATCCGCATCGACATATCCAAGCCCAAATCAAACACTGCCAAAACCACATATATCAGGAAAGAAAGCATCATCAGTCCGATACAGATAAAGGCATAACGCGTATGGGCGGCAATTTTCGGATGGCGGATCATTGTTTGAGAAACAAGAAATAAAATTTCCGCTATTCTAACAGTTTTACGGTTCACCCAAACAATAAAGTATCTTGCCCCACCCTGCTTTGTCTTGTTGCATATAAAGAAGGTCGTCTGAAAACCTGTTTAGGTTTCAGACGACCTTGATTGCCTATTGCCAGATATAAAGTAAGACCGCCTTATCGTTTTCTTCTTTCGGCGTTAACCGGACATCATCGCCTTTGTCTCCGGTAACCCGTACCACCATACCGCCGATCTGACGCTCCATGACTTCGAGTTTCGCTTTGCCGCGTTGGCGGTAAACATACTCTTCGCATTCCCGCTGACACCAAAAATCCTTCCAATGAATGAAATATTTCTTACCCGATTCAACCGCCAATTTTTCGCCACCTTTAACGATAAAGTAAGGATAATCAGGCTTTTTCGTTCGGAACGTCCATTCGGCTTTTTCAGATTTGCCATTGCGCTCATACTCGAATACGGCACGATACGCGGTATCGTATTCCAAAGGCAATAAAGGAAATAAGGCAAATTGACGATCAGAAAACGTTTGATTCGGATCATTGCTTGCCGTCAACACCTTGACCTTCTCTATCTCGGATTTGCCCTGATAAAGCTTGAACGACCGCATTTTGATTTTTCCGGCAGATTCCGAAAAAGCGATACTGACCGGATTGCCGGTAAATTCGTGTCTCGGCATGGGATCGGGGTGTTCGCCGTGAAAATCCGGCATGGCAAAATCACCTTGCGGATAAACGACATATAAGAACTCGCGTTGCGCCTTGACTTCGTCCGCATAAACAATGGCATTGTTGTTGCAGGCATTTTGATAGTAACGCCGTCCCGGTTCAGGATAAACCCTGCCTAAACCGCAATAAAAATTAAACTGATGATTTCCCTGATTGATGGCGACCGATATGCGCCCATCACGATGCTCAAATGCCGCACCGGCTTCATCAATGCCTTGTTCCAACAGAGAGAAGCGGTGATAAATAGCGGTCATCAAACCGTCAATCTGCTGCTGAACCGGCAAATTGGTATCCATATCTTCAGGATACGGATAAAAACCGGTGGTGATATTTTCATGTACGCCATCATAAAGATAACCTACCTTGCGGGCGCGTTCATTCGGGCGGTAACCGGTAAAAAACGGATTGCTGCGATGACGTTCGTCATGACCGTCTTCAGGGTTCTGCAACAAATAACGCGCATGATTGCGGGCGGACTTTTCTAAAACCGACGAATGCGCCAAAGTCGGCAGCCCCGCGCCTGCACGCAAAAAATTCAGGTAAGCCAATCCGCCGAATGAAGACACGGAAGACCTGTCATGCGGCGACTCAGCATGAATCAGCTCGGTATGAGAAATTCTATGGTTTTGCTGATAATAAAAAAAACTGAAAGCCGCAGCCAACAGCGCAAGCCAGAAAATGAGATTTTTCATATTGTTATAAATAGATAGTGGATTAAATTTAAATCAGGACAAGGCGACGAAGCCGCAAACAGTACAGATAGTACGGAACCGATTCACTTGGTGCTTCAGCACCTTAGAGAATCGTTCTCTTTGAGCTAAGGCGAGGCAACGCCGTACTGGTTTAAAGTTAATCCACTATAAGTAAGAAGACGGCTAAAGATATGCCCATTTCATTGCCAATCCCGAATCATACAGGATAAAGGTCGTCTGAAAAACCAAAACCCCGACTACAAACCATGTAATCGGGGTCGGTACTAAAAAAAGACTTAGTATTGGTATTGATTCTGCTCAGGATATTGGTTCTGCGCCGGGTAGGGATATTGATTCTGTCCGGACATTTGAGGCTGTACTTGTTGGCGATTGTCGATTCTGCTGCCGGTACGTTCCAATGCCTGACCTGCCTTACCGATACCGTGCCCAATACCGCTGACAGAACGCCCGATAATGCGTGAACCGTCTTCCCGAACGCCGTTCCAAGTATTGTGACAGCCTGCCAAAGTCAATAAAACCAGTGCAACAGATAATGCTTTCATGATGTGCTCCTATCGTTAGTATAGCCAATCCGCAGCTTTAAAAACTGCGGGTATGTTCCCATTGACAGTAATCAATCTCAGAGAGTTTATCGATTTTCCTGATTTTACGAGCGCATAACAAAAACACTTGGTAAGAGTCATAAATATTTTCAGACGACCTTTTGTACATCTGTCCTTAAGATGTCTGAATATGCTCTTGAAGAATCAAACCTCCAAGTTTTTACGCCACAACACCAACAGTTTGCCGATATGCTGAACCAGTTGCGCATCGACGGCTTCGCACAGCGCATTGCAAATTTCAACGCGCTCGGCTCGGTCGTCGCCAAATACACGGACTTTGATTAACTCATGCGCCGTCAGGGCGGCATCGGTTTCTTTGATAACGGACTCGGTCAAACCTTGCTGTCCCACCATTACAACAGGATGAAGGTGATGGGCGCGGGCTTTCAATTCCAAAATTTCTTTGGTACTTAATTTATTGTCAGTCATGTTCTAGTGCTTGAAAAGAAAGAATAATGCGGCATTGTACGCGATTTGGCGCAATCTCGGGGGAAAATAACGTACAATACGGCGTTTCTCTAAATCATTAAATAAATTATGGCAGTACGTTCAAAATCATCAAAAGCCTGGCTTCACGAACACGTCAACGATCATTACGTCCACATGGCGCAAAAAGACGGCTATCGCGCCCGCGCTGCATATAAACTGCTGGAAATCAACGAAAAAGACAAATTAATCAAACCCGGCACGGTTTTGGCGGATTTAGGCAGCGCGCCCGGAAGCTGGTCACAAGTAGCAGCAAAACTGGTCGGCAATTCAGGGCGCGTGTTCGCATTGGATATCCTGCCTATGGATGAAATAGAAGGCGTTTCCTTTATTCAGGGCGACTTCAGGGAGGACGAAGTATTGGCGCAATTTGAAACCCTGCTGGACGCCCGCCCGCTAGACCTTGTAATTTGCGATATGGCACCCAATATGTCGGGTAACGCCGTAACCGACCAAGCCCGCAGCTTTTACTTGTGCGAACTGGCTTTGGACTTTGCCGTCAATCATTTGAAAACGGGCGGCAGCTTTTTGGTGAAGGTATTTCAGGGAGCGGGCTATCAGGAATATATGGCAGCCATGCGCGAAATCTTCGGAACGGTGCAGACGCGCAAGCCCGAAGCATCACGCAATCGTTCCAGTGAGATTTATTTATTAGGAAAAAATAAACGCTGACAATACAGGCAGCGTGTTTTAAAATCTTCCTTTCGTTTATCTTAATATCATGGAGTCTGGCTAAGTGGGGAATACCTTTAAGTCCATCCTGTTATGGGTCGCTTTGTGCGTCGGTTTGATGGCTGCGTTCAACGCACTGACCAGCAAGCAGGAAAACAAGCAGCAAATCGAATACTCTCAATTTATCCAACAGGTAAACAACGGTGAAGTGAGCAACGTCAAAATCGAAGGCTCCGCCATCATCGGCTATCTGATCAAAGGCGAACGTACCGATAAATCCACTTTCTTCACCAATGCGCCTTTAGACGATAATTTGGTCAAAACGCTTTTGGACAATAAAGTCCGCGTCAACGTTATCCCTGAAGAAAAACCGAGTATCTTTACCAGCCTGGTTTTCAGCCTGCTGCCGGTATTGCTGCTGATTGGCGCATGGTTCTACTTCATGCGCATGCAGAACGGCGGCGGTGGCAAGGGCGGCGCATTCTCTTTCGGTAAAAGCCGCGCCCGCCTGATGGACAAAGAAACCAATAAAGTTACCTTTGCCGATGTTGCCGGTTGTGATGAAGTAAAAGAAGAAGTACAAGAAATCGTTGATTATCTGAAATCCCCCAACCGCTATCAAAGCTTGGGCGGCCGCGTTCCGCACGGCATTTTGCTGGCAGGCAGCCCGGGTACCGGTAAAACTTTGCTGGCAAAAGCCATCGCAGGCGAAGCCGGTGTGCCGTTCTTCAGCATTTCAGGCTCCGACTTTGTTGAAATGTTCGTCGGCGTCGGTGCAAGCCGCGTGCGCGATATGTTTGAACAAGCGAAGAAAAACGCCCCTTGTATCATTTTCATTGACGAAATCGACGCTGTCGGCCGTCAACGCGGTGCCGGCTTGGGCGGCAGCAACGACGAACGCGAACAAACCTTGAACCAGCTTTTGGTCGAGATGGACGGTTTTGAAAGCAATCATACCGTTATCGTCATCGCCGCAACCAACCGTCCCGACGTACTGGATCCGGCATTGCAACGCCCCGGCCGCTTCGACCGTCAGGTTGTTGTTCCGCTGCCCGATATCCGCGGTCGCGAGCAAATCCTGAAAGTCCATGCGAAAAAAGTACCTTTGGACGAATCCGTGGATTTGACATCATTGGCACGCGGCACACCCGGCTTCTCCGGTGCGGATTTGGCCAACTTGGTCAATGAAGCCGCCCTGTTTGCAGGCCGCCGCAACAAAATCAAAGTTGACCAAAGCGATTTTGAAGATGCCAAAGACAAAATCTATATGGGTCCCGAACGCCGCAGCATGGTAATGCACGAAGACGAAAAACGTGCGACCGCCTACCATGAAGCAGGTCATGCGATTGTTGCCGAAAGCCTGCCGTTTACCGATCCGGTTCACAAAGTGACCATCATGCCGCGCGGACGTGCGCTCGGTTTGACTTGGCAGCTTCCCGAACGCGACCGTATCAGCATGTATAAAGACCAAATGCTGAGCCAATTGTCGATTCTGTTTGGCGGACGCATTGCCGAAGACATCTTCATCGGCCGTATTTCTACCGGCGCATCCAACGATTTCGAACGTGCCACCCAAATGGCGCGCGAGATGGTCACCCGTTACGGCATGAGCGATAAAATGGGCGTAATGGTTTATACGGAAAATGAAGACGAAGTATTCTTGGGACGCAGCATTACCCGTTCCCAAAACATTTCCGAAAAAACCCAACAAGAAATCGACGCAGAAATTCGCCGCATCTTGGATGAGCAGTATCAAGTAGCTTACAAAATCCTTGATGAAAACCGCGATAAGATGGAAATTATGTGCAAAGCCTTGATGGATTGGGAAACCATAGACCGCGATCAAGTGCTGGAAATTATGGCAGGCAAGCAACCCAGCCCGCCTAAAGACTACAGTCACAATCTGCGTCAAGACAATCCGGAACAATCTGAAACCAAAGCGGCAACACAATCTCCAGAAGCAGTCAGTCAGCATGAACCTGCTTCCACAGAAACCGCTCAAGAGCCAACTGATAAAGCCCAAGAGTTATCTGACAAACCGGAAGACCAAGCTTAATCGCACTAAAGAAAACGGCAGCCTAAAAGCTGCCGTTTTCTTGTTTGCCTCACCCTATTTTAGGGCTGATATCAACAATTATAGTGGATTAACTTTAAACCAGTACGGCGTTGCCTCGCCTTAGCTCAAAGAGAACGATTCTCTAAGGTGCTGAAGCACCAAGTGAATCGGTTCTGTACTATCTGTACTGTCTGCGGCTTCATCGCCTTGTCCTGATTTAAATTTAATCCACTATAAATCCAACGGAACGCAACCGAAAATCGCAAGCCTGCCATACAACCAAGCCAAAGCCCGTTTTCACCCCCCCAAGCTCCCCACCGTTTTCAGACGACCTCTGCTATGATTACGCCTTCTGTCTGTACTTCCCTCCTTTTATCATGCCCGCCAACGCCTCCATTCCAGCCTTCGATCCCCTAAACATCCCCATAGCAGGTACCAATCTGATTGAAGCTTCTGCCGGTACGGGCAAAACCTACGGCATTGCGGCTTTGTTCACGCGCTTGGTCGTGCTTGAGCAGATGCCTGTCGAAAGCATTTTGACCGTTACTTTTACCAAGGCTGCTACGGCGGAATTGAAAACCCGTTTACGCGCACGTTTGGACGAAGTATTGCAGGCTTTGGAGAGCGTGGAGGATACGGGCAATCTTTCAGACGACCTTGAAGCATACTGCCGAGACAATCATCCGGGCGATGTGTTTCTGACCGGTTTGCTCAAACAGGCATTGGCTCAAGAAAGTCGGTCGCGGCTGATTGTCCGCCTCAAGGCTGCCATCGGGCAATTCGACAACGCCGCGATTTATACCATTCACGGCTTCTGCCAACGCATTTTGCGCGATTATGCGTTTTTGTGTCGTGCGCCTATGGATGTCGAGCTGACCGAAGACAACCGCGACCGCCTGCTGATTCCCGCTCAAGATTTTTGGCGCGACCGCATCGTCAATCATCCCGTTTTGGCGAAGCTGGTATTTCAACGCCACCAAACGCCGCAAACCATGCTGGCGGCAATACAAAAGTTCGTCAGCCGTCCGTATTTGGTTTTCAGACGACCCGAAGCAGACCTAGTCGCCGCGCAGGAAAACTTTCGGAAAACATGGGAAAAAGTGCGTTCCAAACTGGATGCTTTGGAAGAAACATTCTGGCGCATCCGTCCGATATTAAATGGCAACTCATACCAAGAAAAAACATTCAAAACCGTCTTTCTCGAACTCCAATCCGCCTCCCAATCCGATGCCCTTCCTTCTTTTAGCAAAACGACGGCAGAAAAGCTGCCCATGTTTGCCGCAGAAGCCTTAGAGTCCAAAGTCAAAAAAGGCAATACTCCTGATGCTGCCGCCTTTGCCGATTTGCAGATATTGGCGAATCTCGGCGCAGATTCGGCTGCCATTACGCAAGCTGAAGAAGATACGCTTACCCTGCTCCACCTCGACCTGCTCGACCATCTTAATGCCAGTCTGAGCAAACAGAAAAAATCCAAGCGCGAACGCGGTTTCGACGATTTGCTGCTTGATGTTTATGACGCATTGACCAACAACCCGCAGGCCGATTCACTGGCTCAGGCGGTAGCGCAAAACTGGCGCATCGCTTTGATTGACGAATTTCAAGACACCGATCCGCTGCAATACGAGATTTTCCGAAAAATCTTCATCAGCCAAAACAAGCCCTTATTCCTAGTCGGCGACCCCAAGCAAGCCATTTACAGCTTTCGCGGCGCCGACATTTACGCCTATCTGCAAGCCGCAGCCGACGCGCAACACAGCTACACGCTGGCGACCAATTACCGCAGCCATGCCAAGCTGATTAACGGCATAGGCGCATTGTTCCGCTGCAAAAACCGCCCTTTCGTCTTGGACGGCATAGACTATACCGAAGTCGGCGCCGCACGTTCCGAAAGCCGGCTTTCGCCGCCCCAAACTGCCATACAGATACGCTGGCTCAACGGCAAAGACGACGAAGTACTCAACAAAGACATCTTGCGCCGCCGTGCCTCCGAATATTGCGCCGACGAAATCGCCCACACGCTCAACGAAGCTGCCGAGGGTCGTCTGAAATTCAAAGACAGGCCGGTCGTTTCGGGCGACATTGCCGTCTTGGTCAGGACGTTTAACGAAGGCGTGATGGTGGCAAAAGCGCTGAAAACGCGCGGCATACAAAGCGTTTTGCTGTCGCGAGAATCGGTTTTCACCACGCCCGAAGCCCTCGCCCTTGCCGCGCTGTTGGATTATTGGCTCAATCCCGGACAAATCGGCTCTCTGCGCTTTGTCTTATCCGGCACATTGTTCGGCTACGACGCGCAAGCCCTGTATCAACTCAACCGCAACGAAGCCGAATTATTAAACTGGATAAACACCTCCGCCGAATCCGTTGCCATTTGGCGGAAAAGCGGGATTTATGCCGCGCTGCAACACTTCTCCTCGTTGCACGGCATCGAAACCGGATTGCTTGCACGCGGCGACGAGCGCGGCCTCACCAATTTCCATCAGCTTTTAGAGTGCCTCTCCGAAGAAGAAGGACAAAGCCTCAGCCCCGCCGCCCTGCATCAATGGCTCAACGACCAAATCAGCCTCGCGCAAGACCGCTCTGTCGGCGAATCAGGACTGTTACGGCTTGAAAGCGACGAAGCACTGGTCAAAATCGTCACCATGCATGCCTCCAAAGGTTTGCAATATCCTTTGGTCTATTGCCCTTTCGTTTGGGACGCGAAAGACATGAAGCCCGCCGATTGGCAAATCCTCCACACCGCCGACCACACCACCGAACTGCTTGCCAAATCGCAACTCAACGAAGAAGACCGCATCCACCTTGCCGACGAAGAAATGGCAGAACGCCTGCGCCTGCTGTACGTCGCGCTGACCCGTGCCGAAGAGCAGCTCGTCCTTTATGCCGCCCATTGCGGCGATACCGCCGATTCCCCTTTTGCCTACCTGCTTGAAGGCAGCGCCGACAGCAATCGGGCGGATACCCGCCGGGCCTATGACCAAGAACGCAAAGCAAACAAAGCCCTAGGCGAGCTGCAAATGCTGAAAAACAACTGGCTGCGTTTCCTCAACAATCCCCCCGAACATACCGACTTCAGCTTTTCCGAAGACGCGCCGCAACCTGCTGCCGCGCAAAACCGCCATCTTTCAGACGACCTCTATCAAGCCGCCGTTATCCCTGCCCGCGGATTTCAGTTCATCAGGCATACCAGCTTTACCGGCCTCAGCCGCCAAGTCAAAACCCGAGACGACGAGCGCGAAGAATTACAACCCGCACTCGATCCCGCAGAAACCGCCGCCGACACAGAAAGGTCGTCTGAAACCGCCCTCCTCGTTTCAGACGACCTCCCAAACACCGACATCCACCATTTCCCGCGCGGCGCCAACGCCGGCGTCTGTCTGCATGAAATGTTGGAAAAATTCAACTTTGCCCAAAGCGCCGAAAGCCAAAGCAGCCTGATTAGCGAAACCTTGACCCGCTACGGTTTCGACCTACTCTGGACAGATGCCGTCAAGCAAATGCTCGACACCTGCCGCAAAACGCGCCTTGTTGCACAAAGCCTGTCTGAAATCCCACCCGAACGCCACCTTCCGGAAATGGGGTTCACCCTCTACACCGAAGACTTCAAACTCCATGACCTGCGCCGCTGGTTTGCCCGTGAAAACAGTTCACTGCCGCCGGAATGTATCGAAGCCGCGGAAAGATTGGATTTCCAAGACGTACAAGGTTTTCTCAACGGCTTCATCGACATGGTCTGCCAAGATTCAGACGACCTCGTATGCATCATCGACTACAAATCCAACCATCTGGGCGACAGCGCCGAAGCCTATACGCAACAAGCCATGAACGAAGCCGTAGCAGAGCACCACTACTACCTGCAAGCACTCATCTACGCCATCGCCGTGGCCCGCTATTTCAAACTGCGTGGCAAGCCGTTACCCAAAATCGCCATCCGATACCTCTTCCTGCGCGGATTGGACGGCACGGACAACGGCATCTGGCAATGGGACTTGGATACCGAATCCTTAGCACAATGGCTGTAAATGGAATGAAAAAGGTCGTCTGAAAATATATAGTGGATTAACTTTAAATCAGGACAAGGCGACGAAGCCGCAGACAGTACAGATAGTACGGAACCGATTCACTTGGTGCTTCAGCACCTTAGAGAATCGTTCTCTTTGAGCTAAGGCGAGGCAACGCCGTAATGGTTTAAAGTTAATCCACTATACGCGCAAGCGTTTTCAGACGACCTTTGCTTTGTATTCATGCAATAAACCAGCACCTGTTTATTGTCTGTACTTCCCTTGCCTTATCCCGTCCTACGTCTCACCCGCAAACAAAAAGGTCGTCTGAAATCCCGATATCGGTTTCAGACGACCTGAGAAACTCGAATTATTTGCCTGCTGCTTTTTGCAGAAGAGCGTACAACTCGTCTTTCAGTTTCAATTTAGCTTTTTTCAACTCTTCGATTTCTTCAGAGCCGCTGGTAACAGGGTTGTTTACCAAACCGGTAATTTTGTCATCCAGCTCGTTATGCTCATCAAACAATCGTGCAAAATGCGCATCTTCTTGTTTTAATTTTGAAATTAAATCGCGATATTCTGGAAACATTTTGTTTTCCTCTTTCGTTGATATGGATAAAACGGCGCAATGCCAAGAAACTGATGGAAATCTCTATAGTTTCATTATAACAAAGCTATCACTTTTATTCAGCCTTTTTTATCAGGTTGAGTCTGAGCGATATCAAACCCATTTGTTCGTAGAACAGCTTTTAAATATCCGTGTTTTGACACAATATAAAGAGAGTAACAAGACATTATTTTCTCAATATTTATCAATACACTGCATAAAATCTGATTAAGCCGCAATCCAAATATAGTGGATTAACTTTAAACCAGGACGGCATTGCCTCGCCTTAGCTCAAAGAGAACGATTCTCTAAGGTGCTGAAGCACCAAGTGAATCGGTTCCGTACTATCTGTACTGTCTGCGGCTTCGTCGCCTTGTCCTGATTTAAAGTTAATCCACTATATAATGGGTTTCAATAATGCGTTAACTATAAAAAGTCGTCTGAACTAAGAAAAGCTTTTTTCAGACGACCTTTCTAATAACTCTCGGGATGCGTTATCAATAAAGTGAAAGATTAATGAAGGTCGTCTGAACAACATAATGATTTCAGACGACCTATTCTCTTCCCATTATTCAAATAAAACGTCTATTCCGTCTTCACCCAACTCCAATTTTGCATGTTCAGGCATATGCCCTGCGGTTTGCTGCCATTGCAAAAAGCTTTGCGCGATGGCAGGCATGACTTGGCGGTTGAGCAAATGGTCGATATTGCGTGCGCCGCTGTCGCCGGTAGTGCAAGAATCAGCCAGAAGCGCTGCAAAATCTTCGCTGTAATTGAGGCGTGTTTGATGGGCTTCGTACAGTCGGTCAGCAATTTTGTCCAGCTTCAGTCTGACGATTTGAGCCAATGCCTCTTTTTCCAACGGACGATAAGGAACAACCTGCATACGCGCCAACAGAGCAGCTTGGAAATGGTCTGTCAGTATCGGACGAATCGCTTCTGCCAACTCTTCCAGACTAAATTCAGGCGTTTCATCGGTTTCAACAGGGTCGTCTGAAACGCAGGCGTTTTCAGACGAGCCATCCGGCATTTGTGCAGAAAGTTCGACTTCAGTGTCCACAATCTGTTCTTGCGCGTTTTGCTCTTTACCCTCTTCTGCAACAGCTTCTTCTGTTTCTTCAGGCTCTTGCGGTTGCAGCAATTGGGTCAATTCGTTCGCACCCAAGTTTGACGTCATCAAGATAACGGTATTTTTGAAATCGATTTCCCGACCTTCGCCGTCACGCATCATGCCTTTGTCAAAGACTTGGTAGAAGAGATTGAGAATGTCTTTATGGGCTTTCTCAACTTCATCCAATAATACGACGCTGTAAGGTTTTTGACGTACTGCTTCGGTCAAAACGCCGCCTTCGCCATAACCGACATAACCCGGAGGCGAACCTTTGAGTTGGGAAACGGTATGTGCTTCGCGGTATTCGGACAGGTTGATGGTAATCAGCGATTTTTCGCCGCCAAACAGCGCATCTGCCAAAGCCAGCGCCGTTTCTGTTTTGCCTACGCCGGACGGACCGCTCAACAGGAATACGCCCAATGGGGAATCGTTGGTTTTCAAACCGGCTTTAGCGGCTCTCAAACTTTGCGCGATAGCATGAATGGCTTCACTTTGCCCAACCACGCGTTTCTCAAGCAGGCTTTCCAGTTGCAGCAGGTTGGCCAGTTCGTCTTTGAGAACGCTGCCTGCGGGGACACCCGTCCAATCGGCAATAATATCGGCGATTACGGTCTCATCAACGCTGGTGAAAATCAACGGTTTGCCGGCGACAACGGCATCAAGCTGTTGCTGTTTCTCGGTCAGGTTGTGTTGCGCGGCTTGTCGCTCTTCAGAAGTCAATTCTGTATTCTTGGCCGCTTCCATCAAGGATTGGATTTCATCCGCCAATTGTTTTTCTTCCTGATATCGGCGGTTCATTTCTTCGCGCTCTTCATTCAACTGGGCAATCTCTTGCTCAACTTGTCGAATGTTATCTTGCTGCGATGCATTCAGACGACCCAATTGCTTGTCGGCATCCAATGCTTCCAGTTCGCGCTGCAGTGAAGAAATTTGGGCATCCATCAAACCGAAAATATGAGGCACGGTATCCAAACTCATGCGGACGCGTGCGGCTGCCGTATCCAACAAATCTACGGCTTTGTCCGGCAGTTGGCGACCAGTAATGTATTTTCGGGAAAGTTGTACAGCTGCGATGACGGCGGAGTCCTGAATATGAACTTTATGGTAAGCGGCATAACGTTGCTTCAAACCGCGGAGCATGGTGAACGCAGCCTCATCATCGGGTTCGTCAACTTTGACCATTTGGAAACGGCGTTCCAACGCGGCGTCTTTTTCAAAGTATTGTTTGTATTCGCTCCAGGTTGTCGCTGCGATGGTACGCAATTCACCCCGCGCCAAGGCCGGTTTTAAGAGGTTGGCTGCATCCGCGCCGCCTGCACTGTTTCCAGCACCGATTAACGTATGCGCTTCGTCGATGAATAATAAAACGGGTTCTTCAGAATTCTGAACAGCCTCGATAACATTGCGCAGGCGTTGTTCAAATTCACCCTTCACCCCCGCACCCGCTTGCAGAAGACCTAAGTCCAAAACCAATACTTGGGTGTTTTCCAATATCTTAGGCACCTCGCCTGAAGCGATTTTCAATGCCAGACCTTCTACCAATGCAGTTTTACCGACACCCGGTTCGCCAACCAAAATAGGGTTGTTCTTACGGCGACGCGATAGAATATCCATCATTTGACGGATTTCGGTTTCGCGTCCAAATACAGGGTCAATACCGCCCTGAGTGGCTTTTTCAGTCAAATTGACGGTAAAACGTGCAAGCGCATCGTTTTGTCCTGCTGTAGCGGTTTGTTGGGGTTTAGATTCTGCTGAAACTGTATGCTGACCTTCTTCTGAAGCCGGCTGCGCAAATGTATTATTCTCACCTTCGATAGAAACTTCGTCCAACCAGGTTTTCAGACGACCTATCTGTGTTTCAGTCAGGCTTAATAAGGGCCATGCTTCCTGCGTCATCAGACGGTAAGGAGATTTCAGCAATGCCTGATACAGGAAAGCTGAACGGATCTCAGATGCACCTTCGTCACTTGCCAACAACCATGCATCCGACAATAAACTAATCAATGATTTAGACAAAGAAGGATTACCACGAACATTGCGTGGAAGTTTGTCCATCGTACTCAACAAAGGATTCCAAATATTTTCTAAATCAATTTCGTAACGCCTCAATAAGGCATTAACGTCTCCATCCCCTAGTTCGAGCAATTTGATAAATAAATGGTCAACCGTAATTTCGGCATGACCTCGTGTTTGACATAAGCCGGCTGCAGCTTCCATCGCCTGCTGACAATGCGTGTTCAGACGACGTAATAATAATGCTTGATCATGTGCAGACATTTGATATCCCTGATGTAAAAATGTGTTATAAAAAAGTGCTACCTTTATCAGGCAGCACTTTATGTGGATTATTAAGCGCGGCTTTCGTTCCAGCTGTCGGAATGAATGATGTTTCCGTCTTTATAAGTCCAAGTGATTTTTTCGTAACGCAATTCAACGCGTTCCAAGTGATTGTAACGTTCGCGAGCAGGGTCTTTGATATTGTGCATTACAGGACCTACTGCTACAACTTTAACGTTGTCCAGTTTGGTATTGAAATACTCTTTCTCTTGACCAGAAGCGTCAATTTGGTACCACTTGATTTCTACTTCTTTCAAAGTTTGACCAGTTGTTACTGCTTTGTACAGGTATGGTGAAGAAGCATCGTATTCTTTGAACAATACGATAGGTTCGTGAACGCGAGTACCTGTCAGTTTGCCAGTATTGGCATCCGTAGGAATACGGACATTGTGCAGAAACTCAACGATTTCAACGCTGTCTTCGCGACCATTGACGTCAACAGAACCTTTAATAACGGAACCGCCGTCGTCTTTCAACCACATATAAGCAGGAATTGCCATATTTTTACTCCTTAGTTTTATTGAAAACGCCTTAAGTTGTGAGGCTTAAAGCAACTTGTGCTGCATTAAATTTACTGTTTTACAGCCGGAATCAGTATGATCTCAACCCTACGGTTTTTGGCCTTACCTTCTTCCGTCTGATTATCTGCAATAGGCTTGGTATCACCCAATCCTTTAACCTCAAACCGACTCTCCGGAACATTAGAAGAGATAACCAACCAATCTTTGACCGATTGAGCACGCTTTTCTGATAATTGCTGATTAGAAACAGGATTTCCAACATTATCAGTATGTCCTTCAACTAAAATTCGTGTATCAGGATGTGACTCAATTGCTTTTAATGCACCAATCAATGCTTTATTGGCATTATTTTTTAGTTCAAACTGACCTGTTTCAAACAAAGCCAAGCTGTCTAAAGTAATAACTACAGGTTTCACAGGTTCCGGTTTTATCGGTTTTGAAGGTGGAGGATCTTTCGGCATTAAGGCTTTTAACTTTGGAATATATAAATCCGCACGATATAACCCTAATCCTAAATGTGCTGGTACACCCTCATCACGGTATTTCTCAAGCAATTGCAAATCCTGCTTTAGCAATACCAAATGTTGTTGCCGCTCATTTGAATTTGCCTCAGACCGAACATTTTCTATATGCCGGCTGATTTGTTCTATTAAACGGCTATTGTTTTTCATAGAGAAAAACGAAGCAGATAAAAAACCTAATGCACAAACAGATAATACTTTAAAAAGTATATCAATAGCATGATTTTTATGATAAACGGTATATTTATCTGACAATTCGGTATGAATATATTGAAATTGATTACCTTGATAATTATTAAAAGAATGGATTAACCCTTGTGTATTCTTAGAAATATAAGTTGCCCATACTGATTTGGCTTGGCAGTCTCCATCGTCAACTACGCTTAAGCTGCGTACATCGACATATTCCCACCCCCCGTCTGTACGATTCAACAATTGCTCTTCGACGCAATTGAGTGCCTCGATCAGCCATATATATTGACAACCGTTTGATTGTTTATTTTGCTGTAAAAACTCAATAGACAGACTTTCTTTAAAATCAGTAAAAAACTGATTAATATTTAATACATTCCATCTGCCTTGAGTTTTTAAGGCAAAAAATAGCTCTCTTTTATCTGAAGACTCTTTGAAAAGAAAGGGAGCACGAATAACAAAACTTACAGGTATAGATATACCCATTTTTTTCTGCAAAAACAATATATTGCGCAACCACCCCCGCATAATCATAGATACATCGGCATTTATGGCGGGAGACAACACCAGCTCTATGCTGAGTGAGATTTGTTTACGGGCTATATTCTGAAGCAGATTCCAAACTACAGTGTATAAATGTTCCGGATTAAAAATATTTATATATACTGTGTCATCATACCTCTCGACTAAATTCGACATCTTCACTGCAGAATCAGGCATACGC
>NZ_AJMT01000006.1:0-10601 GCF_000260655.1 Neisseria sicca VK64 | reverse complement strand
GCGCCTTTGTCCGTAGCGTCCTTTATGCCGCCGGTAGGTTTCGACGAGGAGGGCTTTGTCGGCTGCGTCGGGGTCGGGTCGGTCTTGGTGGTGGTAGTAAAAGCTGCTTTTGGGCAGGTTTGCGATGTGCAGCAGGTATTTGAGCGGGTGTTGCGCCCTCAGTGTTTGGACGGTTTGGCTTTGTCCTTTTCGGTCTGTTTTTGGCTGAGGGCTTTTAACTCCTTTAAATAGGCAACCTTTGCGCGCATATAGCACAACTCTTCATAAGCTCTGCCTGCGTTTTTTCTTGGTCGGGTTTATCTGAGATGAAGGGGTTTTTGCGTGTTGGGCATGGTTTTGGATTGGGGATGTTCGAGTGCGCGATACCGCCTTCTTGATAGGCGCGTATCCATCGTCTCAGGTGGGTTCGGGAAATGCCGTAGTGGTCTGCGGTACGCTGTTGGCTGCGTATGTGCAGGTAGTGGAGTACGGCTTGGTATTTGAAGTGTAATGTATATTTGCTCATAAAAAAACTGCACCTTGTGAGTTGGAGGGGATGTCCAACTTTTGGGGTGCAGTTCAAACAGGATAAAACGTTTTCAGACGACCTTTCGTTTATCTTGCACACAAATAAAATTTGCCGCAACGGCTTCAGAATGTGCGTTCTCCTGTTGGAGCGACCTTTCAGAAGATTTTTTGCGAAACCTAGAAACCTAAATGTAAGCCTGCGGCTTACTGCCCTCTCCCTAACCCTCTCCCACGGGGAGAGGGGACAAATTAGCTGGGAATCCCAAACATGGTTGGGGTTCGGTATCCTCAATCCCCTCTCCCACGGTGAGGATGGACAAAATTGGCTGAAATCCAAAAATGGCTGAAGTTCGGTATCCTCAATCCCCTCTCCCCACGGGAAGAAGGTATAATTGGCTGGAAATCCAAAGCATAGTTGGATTTCAGCATCCTCAATCCCCTCTCCCCGTGGGAGAGGGTTAGGGAGAGGGCAGCAAACCGTCAGGTTTGCTTTTTAGCAATCCTTGGCGGAGCAACCTCAACCCTGCCGTTCCAACATCCCTTGAAACCGCAACAATGCCAGCCATAAGAATCCTACGCCGATACAGCCCATGATCAGCATATGTCCCCAGACGATTTCAATCCCCGCGCCGCGGAACAGGATGTCTTGAGAAAACTTCACAAACTGCGTCAGCGGCCAATATTCACTGATCAGTTGCGCCGCGTGCGGCATGTTGCTGCGCGGGGATGCGCCGCCGGCAAACAGGTTCATGACGATATACACCGGCAGCATCAGCATACCAAACTGCCCCATCGTCGATGCGAACGTGGCAATCATGATGCCCAGCGACGCCACCGAAAACAGGAACAACGCCAGCCCTACCGCATAAAGCGGCACCGAGCCGATGAGCGGCACGCCTATGCTCAAATGCACGATAAACCACAGCGACGACAACGCTGCCACCCAAATCACGGCGGCATTTGCCAGCACTTTGCCCATCATCAGTTCGAACGCATTGACCGGCATCACCAGCAGATGCTCGATTGTGCCGCGTTCGCGTTCGCGGATAACCGCCGCCCCCGTCAATAAAATCAGCAACATACACGACATCGAGCCGATTTGCGAAGTCGGCATAAACCACGCGCTTTCGCCGTTGGGATTGTAATAAGTATTGATGACGGGGTTGATTAATTCCGGCCGCGTCACGCCGGTGAATTCGTAAATTTCGCGGTTGATAATTTGCGAAAGATACGACGCGCCCACCCCCGCCTGCGTCATCGACGTCGCATCAACCAAAAGCTGCAAATCAGGATTGCGCCCCGCCGCCATGTCGCGCTGAAAATTGGGCGGCACTTCCAAAATAAAGGTGAACTCGCCCTTATCCATCAATTCGTCCGAATCCTCGCGCCGCACGTCCTCTACCGGTTTGAAAAACGGATGCTGCACGGCATCGCGGATACGCATGGACAAAACCGAACGGTCTTGGTCGATAATGCCGACAGCGGCATTTTTCAAATCCGCGCCCACCTGCGCCATCTGATAAATCGTGGCGGTAAAGATATACGCAATCAGCACCATCAGCACCGGATCAGTCAGCACACTGCGGAACTCTTTGAGCATCAGGGTTAGAATGTTTTTCAGGGTACGCATGGGGATTCCTGTTTATGGGTTGTATTGTCAAAGGCCGTCTGAAAAATTGTCCGGCTGTTTTTCAGCTTTACAGCCTCGGTTTTCCCATTAAAAGTCCGGCAGCAGGTTCGCCGTGTACACACAATAGAGTCTGTTTTTTCCCAAAAAATCCGTCGAAACGCAGCGGATAAAGACAACGCATATGGAATCGGCTACCATGCCGATTGGTCAATCCAACTCGTTTGGTCAGACCGACGATGTATAATTATGTTTTTCAAATAAGGTCATTTGAGATCAGCTTTGATTTCAGACGACCTATTTCATCAACCAAGTCTAAGGAACTATGATGTCCGTCAAACCTTTACTGCTCTGCCTGCTTCTCACTTCCCCTGCCGCCTTTGCCGGCAATCTGTCCTGCCATGAAAGCCCGAAATCGACGGGCAACCCCGAACTCGATGCCATCGTAACCCGCTACGAATGCCGTTACACCGGTTCGCTGCAACAAGCCTACTCCGCCTTTATGAAGCAAGGTTACAACGGCGAAGCGCCCTACCCTAAAACCGTTCCTTCCACCCTGCCGCGCAAAAACCTGACTCTGAACGGTAAAGAAAAAATGGACTGCGGCAACACGGAAAACGCACAACCCGAAACCTTTGAATGGTCCTTCAAACTGCGCCGTAAAAATCCCAACCATATCAATATGGAATACCAAAGTTTGGATTGCGCTTCAGGCGCTCATACCGATACGGAATTTAACCGCAACGGAAAAACCGTCAAAATTATTCACAAAGTTTACTCCTCATAAGCGGATAACATCCATATCGTGAAATTTGGCGTTTGCCGCATCATGGGTGGGACTACGGATAAACTGATACGAAATGGCAAACCCACTCCGTAGCAGTTTAATCAGGAGTCCCACTTATTATTCCGCCAGCGCCGCATCCACCGCCGCAAGCGCATGGATGGCGGTGCTGTCGAACACGGGCAGCGGGCTGTCGGTTTCGTTCACAAGCAGGCAGATTTCGGTGCAGCCGAGTATCACGCCCTGCGCGCCTTCGTTCTTCAGACGGCCTATCACGTCGTAAAAGTAGCGGGCGGATTCGGAGCGGATGCGGTTCAGGCACAGTTCGTCAAAAATAATGCGGTGGATTTCGTCTTGTTCGGCGGCGGTCGGAGTTATGGTTTGTACGCCCTGCGAACCCATCCGCTCAGTATAAAAACCGTCGCTCATGGTAAAGCGCGTGCCGAGCAGGCCGACGGCGGACAAGCCCTGCCGTTTGATGGCGGCGGCAGTCGCATCGACGACGTGCAGCAAGGGGATGCCGGCCGCCTGTTCGATGGCGGGGGCGACTTTGTGCATGGTATTGGTGGCAAGCAGCAAAAAATCCGCGCCGCCCGCTTCCAGCTTCCGCGCGCTTTGCGCCAACACGTTTCCCGCCGCCGCCCAGTCGCCGCTTTTCTGCAAACGGACGATTTCTTCAAAATCCACGCTGTCGAGCAGGATTTTGGCACTGCGGTTGCCGCCCAAACGGCGGTTGGTTTCGCGGTTGATGATTTGGTAGTAGAGTACGGTGCTTTCGGGACTCATGCCGCCGATGATGCCTATGGTTTTCATGTTTTTTCCTTTCGTTTGATGTGTGGAGTTAATCAATCCTAGCGTGTCAGCACAAAGCTGTCGTCTATCAGCCGCCACACGCTTTCCGCGGGCGTTTGCGCCAATACGATGCTCAACCAGTGTTCTTTGTTCATGTGGTAGGCGGGCAGGATGCCTGCCGTCGCGCGCCATGCGCCGATGTGTTCGGGGCGGCATTTGACGTTGACGATTTCCGTCAGACCGTCCTCGCCCATGCCGAGTTTTTCAGACGGCACGGGCATATACAGGCAGAACCATTTGCGGTTGCCCGTGTGGCGGAATACGGCAAAGTCGGGAGATTTCGCCCACGGATATTCCGCCGCCGCGCCGTAGCGTTCGGCCAGTCCGTCAAACAGGGTTGCTCGGTTCATGGCGTTTCTTTCTTTAATAGTGGGCTAAGGTTCGGGGTGGACATCCATACCCGCCTGCTGAGTTTTCAGACGACCTCTCACTTCTCCTGTTTCTTCAACAACAAACACGCCAGAATCAGGCTGGTAGCGGCAAAGGCGGCGATGGCGGCGTATTCGTGCAGTAGGTCGGCGGTGTGCAGCCCTTTGGTGAAGCTGCCGACGCTGACGGTGTAGTACCACGACGACGGGAAGGTTTTGCCGATAACCAATGCGCCGCCTTCCATGGTGGACAACGGGTAGAGAAAGCCGGAATAGGTTTGCGCGGGAATCATGGTGATGATGGCGGTGGCGAAGATGGCGGCGAGCTGGGAGCGCACAAAGCAGGAAATCAAAAGCCCCAGCGCGGTGCTGGCGGACACCATCAAGAGCGTGCCGACGGCAAGTCCGGCAAACGAGCCTTTGAGCGGCACGCCGAACAGGTAAATAATCATCAGCATCATGGCGGCGAAATTGACCATGCCGACGGCGATATAGGGAAGCTGTTTGCCGATCAGATATTGCGCCACGGCGGCGGGCGATGCGTAGAAATTGGCGATGGAACCGATTTCGCGTTCGCGCACCACGCCGACCGCCGACATCATGGCGGGTATCATCATCAGCACCAGCATCATCACGCCCGGGGCGATGGCGTTGATGCTGTCGAAATCCTGATTGTACATAAAGCGCGGTTCGATGCCGGAGGGGGCTTTGAGCGAAACGGGCAGCCCGCTTTCGGCGATGCGGTCTTTGGTGTAGGCGGTGATCAGGCTGCCGATGTAGCCGCGGATGTTGGTGGCGTTAAACGGCATGGAGCCGTCCACATAAAATCCGACTTCGGGTTTGAGTCCGCGCGCCAAATCGCGCCCGAAACCGCTCGGAATATCGATAACCAATATGGCGCCGGAGCTTTTGAGCACAGTGTCGATTTCGGCTTCGGACTGTATCGGCGGCTGTTGGAGGAAGTAGCGCGAACCGTCGAAATATTCGACCAGCTCGCGGCTGGCGGCGGTTTGGTCGCGGTCGTAAACGGCGAATTTCAGATTCCGCACGTCAAACGAAATCCCCCACGATACCGACGCCATGATAATCAGCGGGCCAAACACGGCGAAAAACAGGCGGATTTTGTCGCGCAAAAGCTCTTTGGCTTCGCGGCGGGCGAAAGTCCAAATCATGGAGAAGCGGTATTTGAAGCTTTGGGTGTCAGGCGTTGCCGACGGATTTTCAGACGACCTCGGATGGTGTTTTTCAGGGTCGTCTGAAAACTCAACCGCCGTAGGTTGGGTCGAGACCCAACTTGCCGAATCTGAAGGAATCGTTGGGCCTTGACCCAACCTACCCTGTTCGGAATGCACGCCGTCTGCGTTTTGGCGAAACTTGCTTTGTTCACTTTCAGACGACCTTGCGCTTTGTTCATACAGGTCGTCTGAAAAATCAGCCGCCGTAGCCGTAGGTTGAGTCGAGACCCAACCTGTCGAATCCGAAAGCATTGTTGGGTCTTGATCCAACCTACCCTGTTCGGAATACCCGTTATCCGATTCCGCCTCAATCAGATACTGCACAAACGCTTCTTCCAAATCCGGCGCATTCTGTCTTGCCGCCAGTTCGGCGGGCGTGCCCACCGCCAGCACGCGGCCTTTGTGCATAAAGGAAATGCGGTCGCAGCGGGCGGCTTCGTTCATAAAGTGGGTGGAAACGAAAATGGTGATTTTGTCTTCGCGGGAGAGTTTCAGAAGATGCCACCAAAACATATCGCGGGCGGCAGGATCGACCCCCGAAGTCGGTTCGTCCAAAATCAATACTTCGGGGTGGTGCAGACAGGCGGCGGCAAGTTGCAGGCGTTGGCGGATGCCCAGCGGCAACGATGCGGGCGCGGTGTCGGCAACGTCCGCCAAATCAAACTGTTGCAGGGCTTCTTCCACCGCCGCCGCGCCTTTAGCACCCATCTGGTAGAGTCTGGCGTGCAAATCCAGATTGCGGCGCACGCTCAGTTCTTCATACAGCGAAAACGCCTGCGACATATAGCCGACGCGCATTTTCGTGTCCAAGCCGCCCGCGTCTATCGGCTTGCCCAACAGCGTGGCGTCGCCTTCGGTCGCCTCCAATAAACCAGTCAGCATTTTCATGGTGGTGGACTTGCCGCAGCCGTTGCTGCCGAGAAAGCCGAAAATCTCGCCTTTTTGAATGGTAAAGCTGACATGGTCCACAGCGGTGAAATCGCCGAAACGCTTGGTCAGCCCATGCGCTTCCATCGCGGGCGGCGCATCGGGATCGAGGACAAACGGCGTAATGTCCAAACCGCCCGAACCCTGCTGTTTCTCCGGTGGCAGCATTTTGACGTAGGCATCTTCCAACACGTCGGTGCCGTAATCCGCCAGCACGTCGGCGGTGGGCTTGTTTTCCAGCAGCCTGCCCGCGTCCATCGCCAGCAGCCGCTCGAAACGCTGTGCCTCTTCAATATAGGCGGTCGCCACAATCACGGTCATGCCCGCATGTTCCCGCCGCAAATCGTCCACCAACGCCCAAAACTGGCGGCGCGACAAAGGGTCCACGCCCGTGGTCGGCTCGTCCAAAATCAGCAAATCCGGGCTGTGCACCAGCGCGCAGCACAAACTCAGCTTCTGCTTCATCCCGCCCGATAGCTTGCCCGCCGCCCTGCCGGAAAACGGCGCAAGGCGGGTCGCCTCCATCAGCCGCGCAATCTGCCGCGTGCGTTCCTGCCCGTCCAAACCGAACAGCCGCGCGTGGAAATCGATATTCTCATACACCGACAAGGTAGGATACAGGTTGCGCCCCAAACCCTGCGGCATAAAGGCGATGCGGTGCGACAAATCCCGCCGCACGTCCTTGTCCGCCATATCGCCGCCCAACACTTCCACCCGCCCGTCCTGAATCACCTTCACCCCCGCCATCAGCGAGAGCAGCGTCGATTTGCCCACACCGTCCGGCCCGATCAAACCGACCGTCGCGCCTTTCGGAATGTCCAGCGACACATCGTCAAGCGCAAGGGCCTTGCCGTAGCGGTGGGAAAGGTTTTGGATGGAAACGGTGTTCATGATGCAGCCTTTTTTGCAGAAAACGGGATTTCAGACGACCTATTCGTAACGGCTTATTTCCAAAAGATTGCCGTCAGGGTCGCGCAAATAAACCGACCGTATCGCGCCGACCGCTCCCGTGCGCGGAACAATCCCGCTGATGGCGTCCACCCCATGCGAAGCCAATTCTTCCAAAACCTGCTCCAACGGCGTCTCCGTCAACAAACACAAATCCGCCGTACCGCAGGCAGCATTTTCAGCATGAGGCACAACTTCAGCCCCGCGCCTGTGCAGATTGATTTTCTGCCTGCCAAACAACAAAGCCTTACGCCCCTCGCCAAACGTAATTTCTTCCATACCCAAAATACGGGTATAAAAATCAATGCTGCGGGAAATATCGGCAACGGTTAAAACCAAATGATCCAGCGAAGTAATCTTCATTTTTCAGTCTCCTTAGTTTTGTTTTGGTTTGGTCGCAAGCAACGAATCAATCAGGCTCCCGACTTAAAACTTCTGCCAACGTTTTACCCGCAGGCGTATATTCGCCTTCTTTTTCTCCATAAAAACCCGAATCCGCCAACACAATCCGCAAATCGTCAGGCTGGCGGAAATCATAAGCATAAAATATACCACCGCCGTCAAAGGCAACCGGCAGGAAATGTGGGGCGTAACACCAAAATTCGTAACTAAAATAAAATTCCACCACGTCTTTCGGCGAAAAATAGCCGAATTCCCGCCCGTTTCCTTCGATTTCGCCACTTACGGCATAACGCCAAAGCTGTTCCATCTCTTTGGGAATATAAAAATAATCGGGCAGCCGCAGGCAGGTGGCGGCAAATTTCTCCACCACGCCCGCTTCGGGAAAAGCCTGCGCCAAAGCACGAATACCTTCATCGCCGATATACTTGTCCGCCGCCCGAAAAAAACACGACAAATCCTCATCGGATGCGGGAGCTTCGCGGCTGAGAAAGTTAAATTTCTCGTACCACATCTTTAAAAGCTTGTTCCCGGCCTTGCGCAATAGTTTGCAGTAAGTTTTTTGGTTTGGCGGACACCGTCTTTTTCCTCATGACCGATATGGTAAACCTCAATATCGCATCCCTCTTCCTCTGACAGGTAGCGGACTTCATAAGCCTCGCCTGCCTTAGGTGTGAAAGAAGCGGCGACTCGGCAACTATAATGGTGATTTCTCGTTTGAGACGAAAATGCGCCGTCCAAAACCACAGGCTGATTCCCCGATACGACCATCTCGCGATAAGAATCACGGAAAATGAATCCGGTGTCTTTTTCCGTTTTGCGGCTCAACTCGGTAGGCGGAATACCTATCGAAATATTCCTAACCTTACGCGGCAATCCGTTGACAAAACGACGGTTTACCGCGTTCCGTTTTGTTCCCTCCCATTTTGCGCAGTCCGTTTCAGGATATATGCGGATCAAATCCGAACCGTATGAACCATACGAGCGGATTTGTGCCTGACTGCCCGGATCGAAAGAAACGTTTTTCTTCACAACCTGACTCTGCATCGAGCCACACGCCGACAACAGTAAAATAGAACCCCAAAGTACGACTGATTTCATTATTCTCTCCAAATTTTCAAAATATAGTGGATTAAATTTAAATCAGGACAAGGCGACGAAGCCGCAGACAGTACAGATAGTACGGCAAGGTGAGGCAACGCCGTACTGGTTTAAAATTAATCCACTATACAATTGTTGATAAACAAGATTCAAGCGTAGTCGGTTATCCCGAAAAGATCGTCTGAAAAACCGTCCTACTCGTTTTCAGACGACCTCAATAGCGTCACATGTAATGACAAATACCGCCTGATTTATCTAAAGGATACAACGAACAAAGGTCGTCTGAAAACCGTTCCTGAAATTGAGGAAACCGATATTTTCAGACGACCTTAACGATATTAGAACCGATACGCTTAACAACGACTTTTTTCAGTCAAATATCGGATACACGGTTTACCGCGCATTATTCCGCCAACCAAATCAGGCTGACCATGCGGCCGGTTTGTCCGTCGCGGCGGTAAGAGAAGAAAGTGTCGCGTTCCAAGACGGTGCAGTGTGTGCCGCCGTAAATCATGTCCACCCCTTCGCGGCGCAGAACCAAACGCGCCAGTGCGTAGATGTCGGCAAGATATTTACCGCCGCCGATGTCTTCGAATGTGTCCGCCGCTTCGGGCATGGGCGTACAAAATGCGTCGAACACGTCCTGTCCGACTTCGAATGCGTCCGCGCCGATGGCAGGGCCGAGATATGCCATGATTTCGACGGGCGCGACATTCATTGCGGCTATGGTGTTTTGCAATACGCCGCCCGCCAAACCGCGCCAGCCGGCGTGTGCAGCAGCGACGACCGTACCGGCTTTATCGCAGAACAAGACAGGCAGGCAGTCGGCAGTCATCGCGGCGCAGGCGGCTTTGCCTGTGTTGTCCACCGAAGCGTCTGCGTCGGGCGTGTTGCCCAATGCGTCGGCGGCGTTGACGACGATAGTGCTGTGGATTTGATTGAGGTAGGCAACAGGCAGCCTGACCTGTTCCTGCACAATTTCACGATTGCGGCGCACGGCATCGGGATCATCTCCGACGTGCGAACCGAGGTTCAAACTTTGATACACGCCTTGGCTCACGCCGCCATTGCGGGTGGTAATCAGGGTTTTCACGTTGGCGGGCGCAGGCCAATCGGCAGTCAGGAAATTTTTGCCTTGCGGGGCGAGGTTTAAGGTTTCTGTGATGGTTTTCATGTTTTTATCTGAGTAAGGAAAGGTTTGAAAGGAATGCGTCTATCGGCTTCGTATTAACGCATCTCTACGACTTCCAATAATTCTGTGTTTTCCAATCGGTAATAAAGGTCATAACCCCGACCATGCTTATCTTCTCCTTGATTGGGCAGAAAGCTGATACAGGCAAATTCTTTATTCTCGGAAATATTGAACCAAATAGTATAGTTCCTCAAATCCGATTGATTCTGCAAATAACGATCAAATTCTTTTTTAGCCGCAGCCATTGCCAATAACAAGCTTCCATCTAATTCAAATAAATAATCAGATTTAAAAGCATCTCTCCAAACTTTTTCCTGATAACTCATATCGGCACCTAAATCCTCTATCTTAAATTGACCATTCAGTATGGCAAGTAAGCTTTATCAACCGTATTGCCAAATTCCCATCTGCCTTAGAAAGTAATCAAGGTCATCAAAAATAATAAAGTTACGTACTAACGCATCCCCACTACTTCCAATAATTCCGTATCTTCCAGTCGGTAATAAAATTGATAACCCCGACCATATTTATATAGTCCTCTATAAGGAATTTCAAAAAATATCCCGCCTACCATTTCATCTGTTTTTGGAATAAAACTGATACTAACAAATTCTCTATTTTCGGAAATTCTTAACCAAATAATATAGTTTTTCAGATCCCA
>NZ_AJMT01000005.1:0-12785 GCF_000260655.1 Neisseria sicca VK64 | reverse complement strand
TTATATAGTGGATTAACTTTAAACCAGTACGGCGTTGCCTCGCCTTGCCGTACTATCTGTACTGTCTGCGGCTTCGTCACCTTGTCCTGATTTAGTTAATCCACTATATTGTTTTGAGCGCGGATTTTACCGTGTTTTACAGTAAAACAAAATATTGCGGTGGCAAATAAACCGATACGGCATGATTCGGCTTTGACCTAAACCACAGTAAATGCCCTGCTCTACCGTTTGGTTCTGTTTGTCCAACCAAACAAAAAGGTCGTCTGAAACCTCTTTTCAGACGACCTTTCCGGTATTTATCGATTTAGCGCTTGTCCAAGTCTAAATCAGCTTTGTATTCGATGCGGCCGTGTCCTTTGTTTTCGATGGACACGTCCAATTCTTGTCTGCCGCGTTTGAATTTCAAATCGGCATCGTCGTGTTTGATTTCAGATTCGACCACTTGAAAACCTTTGCTGCGCGCGTGGGCGATGACTTTTTTCGCCAAAGACGGAATCGGGTTGCCGCGTGCGGGCAGCTCGGCTTCGTATTCGAATTCGCCGTTGCCCTGACGGTCGGCTTTAACCGTATGCGCGCCTGCGGGAAGGTAAATCTCGGCAGGAAGCGGGGCGGCGAAAGCTGTGGCGGAGAAAAGCGCCAAAATGCCGGTTGCCAATAAAGATTTTGTTTTAGCCATACTGTATCCTTTCGGGGAAGGCATATAAAAACGCCGCCATGTTATCGGCAAGGCAACACCCTATCAAGCAAATAAACCTTGTTTTACGTATGACAGTGTTTTTGCAAGAAGCGTTTACGCGGTTTTGCGATAACCCTGCAAAACCCTGCGCCTTGCCTGTAATAAAAGGTTTTCAGACGACCTTTTGAAACACGGCTTTTGCGCTTTCGGGTAAAATAGCCGCTTTGTTTTTATTCAGGCAGCTTCAACCAAATGTCTTCCTCCCTTTCCAAAAAAACCGCCTACCTGCTGATTGCGCTGACCGGCATCGCGCTTGACCAACTGACCAAATGGGAAATCCTCGCCCACTTCCAAGAAGGCGAGCGCCTCAATATTATCCCCTCTTTCTTCGACCTGACCCTTGCCTACAACCCCGGCGCGGCGTTCAGTTTCCTTGCCGACCAAGGCGGCTGGCAGAAATTCTTTTTCTTAGGGCTGGCACTCGTCATCAGCGCCTATCTCGCCCGCGCCATCCTGCGCGACGAATTCCGCCTTTCGGGCAAAATCGGCGCCGCCATGATTATCGGCGGTGCGCTCGGTAACGTCATCGACCGCTTGATTCACGGTCATGTGGTTGATTTCTTACTGTTTTACTGGAAGGATTGGTATTATCCCGCGTTTAACGTTGCCGACAGCTTTATCTGCGTCGGTGCCGTTTTATTGGTTTTGGACGGACTGTTCCACAAAAAACAACCCAAACCGACCGACGAACCAGCAACCGACAACCCTTAAGGTCGTCTGAAATCCGGACCATACACATGACCCAAAAAACCATCATCCTCGCCAACCCGCGCGGCTTCTGCGCCGGCGTTGACCGCGCCATCAGCATCGTCGAGCGCGCACTGGAAGAATTCGGCGCACCGGTTTACGTCCGCCACGAAGTCGTCCACAACAAATTCGTCGTGGACAACCTGCGCGAAAAAGGCGCAATCTTTATCGAAGACCTAGCCGACGTACCCAAAGACGCCATCCTGATTTACTCGGCACACGGCGTCTCCAAAGCCGTACAACAGGAAGCCGCCGAACGCGGGTTCCGCGTATTCGATGCCACCTGCCCGCTCGTGACCAAAGTCCACAAAGAAGTCGCCCGCCTCGACGCGCAAGACTGCGAAATCATCATGATCGGACACAAAGGCCACGTCGAAGTCGAAGGCACCATGGGACAGCTTCCGCCCGGCAGAATGCTGCTGGTCGAAACCGTTGAAGACGTTGCCGGACTGCAAGTCAAAAACCCCGACAAACTCGCCTACGTCAGCCAAACCACCCTCTCCGTCGATGAAACCAAAGACATCATCGCCGCGCTGAACGCCCGTTTTCCCAACATTCGCAACCCGCATAAAGAAGACATCTGCTACGCCACGACCAACCGTCAAACCGCCGTCAAAGAATTGGCGGAAGAATGCGACATCGTCATCGTCGTCGGCTCGCCCAACTCTTCCAACAGCAACCGCCTGCGCGAAGTTGCCGCCCAACGCGGCGTCGATGCCTACATGGTCGACAACGCCGGCTACCTGCAACGCGAATGGTTCGAAGGCAAACACAAAGTCGGCGTAACCGCAGGCGCGTCCGCCCCCGAAGTTTTGGTCAGAGAAGTCCTGCAAACCATACAGCAATGGGGACACGAAACCATACGCGAAGGCGAAGGTGCGGAAGAAAGCATCGTCTTCGTCCTCCCCAAAGAACTGCGGCGCGAAGGCGAAAACAAACAAATCCTCAACAAAGGTTAAACTGCTTATTCCAGCCTTTTCATCCAAGCGGCAAAACAAAAAGGTCGTCTGAAAACCGAGTTTCAAGGTTTTCAGACGACCTTCTTTATAGTGGATTAAATTTAAATCAGGACAAGGCGACGAAGCCGCAGACAGTACAGATAGTACGGAACCGATTCACTTGGTGCTTCAGCACCTTAGAGAATCGTTCTCTTTGAGCTAAGGCGAGGCAACGCCGTACTGGTTTAAAGTTAATCCACTATATTTCCCAAGCCGAATCAAGGCATCAGCATGCCGCCGTTGACGTGCAGCGTTTGACCGGTGATGTATTTTGCTTGGTCGGAAGCGAGGAACAATACCGCATCGGCAATGTCCTGCGCTTCGCCGAATTTGCCCAGCGAAGTTTGCGCTTCGAAGGTTTTTCGGGTTTCTTCAGGCAGGGCGCGGGTCATATCGGTGTCGATAAAGCCTGGGGCGACGCAGTTGACGGTAATGCCGCGGCTGCCGACTTCGCGCGCCATGGATTTGGAGAAACCGATCAAGCCTGCTTTTGCCGCGGCATAGTTGGTTTGACCGGCATTGCCCATCACGCCGACGACGGATGTGATGTTGATGATGCGGCCGGCGCGTTGCTTCATCATGCCGCGCAAGACGGCTTTAGAGGCGCGGAACACGGATTTGAGGTTGACCTGCATGATGTCGTCCCACTCTTCTTCTTTCATACGCATCAAGAGGTTGTCGCGGGTGATGCCGGCGTTGTTGACCAGAATATCCAGCTTGCCGAATTCTTTCTCGATGTCGGCGATCAGGTTTTCGATGGTTTCGGGTTCGGCGGAATTCAATGCACGGCCTTCGCCGCCCCATTGCGCCAGACGCTCGCTAATCGCTGCCGCGCCGCTTTCGCTGGTTGCCGTACCGATGACTTTGGCACCTGCCGCCGCCAACGTGTCGGCAATCGCTGCGCCGATACCGCGCGATGCGCCTGTTACCAATGCGACTTTGCCGCTTAAATCTTGTGTGCTCATGTTTACTTCCTTGTTTTGGGAATGGAGTCTGTTGATTTCAGACGACCTTATAGCATAAATAGTGTGATGAATCTAATTTTTGAGGTCGTCTGAAAACATCAAAGGCCTTCAGACGACCTCGAAGAGGCTTACTCGGGTAACGTGATTTCTTGATACGGAGGCAGATCCAATATGTATCTCAACCAGTTGTCGAAGCTGTATTTTTGGTAGATTTCGGGCGGCAGCTCGCAATAGGGTTTGTCGAGAAACGCTTCCATGCCGTCAAAGGTTTTACCGTCCCAAATATAGATATTGTCGGGATGATAAAAATCGTATTTGGCAACTTCGGCATTGGTGGTAATGAGCTTTTTCCGATAGCCGACCGACTCGATTGTCCGAAACGATAAACCCGTATGCACCGCCGCTTTAAAATCCAGCAAGACGCGGCTTTGCATTTCGCGTTTGATGTTGTCCTCGAACGTGAGCGGCTCTGCCGTCGCTTTGATACTGTCGGGATAAACATCGGAATGTTCGTTCAAACTGCCGTCGTTGACATGGAATATCGTGAAATCGATTTTCCAGCCTTTCTTTTCGGCATATTCGGAAAAAGTCGAAATGGCTTTGTCCCTGCCAAGATCGGGAACATGCGATCCCAGAAAATAAAAATCGTAGCGGTTGTCGGTATCGGTTGGTTGGTCTACTTCAAAATAAAAATTGGCGGCGGGAATGACTTTATCGCGATATTTCCGGTTGTCTTCAGGGTCGAAGGCATACACTTTGTCGAAAATATCGATGCTCTCCCATATTTTGGGAAATCTGTCCAACCCGTCCCATTGGTAGGCCACCATCAGCTTTTCGGTTTTTCGCTTGACCTGTTCCAGCAGATACTTCGGATAGATTTGTCCGTTTAAAAACAATGCGTAATCAAAATACTCGTATGTCTTTATTTTCTCCATCATTTCTTGATAAATTTTCGTGAAATGCCGAAGCCGGGCTTTTTTCCTCAAAATTTCTTTTTTCTTTTTCTGCTTCAGGACTTTTTTACACCAGAATGCCCCCAGCCTCATTTTTAAAGACGAATATTTGAAAGGGGGCGCGATATGGTTGTAGCTGATATCGACAACTTGAAATCCTTGTTTTTCTAAATTTTGGATAAGCAATTTATAAATGTCGTTAACTTGGTACATGCCTAATAGGATAATAGGTTTCCGAGACATGGTGTGTGTCCTCCTATTGATTTTAAAATCATCAACTTATTATTGTTATACAGATGAATAAATATCTTGTTGCCCTGTTCAAACTGACCTTTGAAAACAGGATAGGTTTCAGATTTGGGAAACGGCAAGCGGGAGAAGGTACGGCAAACCGTACATTCTCGATGTGAAAGATGTCTTTTAACGGACAAACCGCCTGTGTTTGAACAGTCGGCGTCCGCAAAACATCGTTTATTGTGAATAGACTTTGAAAGTGCTGAGGCACTCAGTGAATATTTTCCCTTTTATTTGTACCGCCTATCCCGCAAATCTGCTTCTCCGCTATATCTGTTGAATGGCATCCCTGTCGATATGCGGCAGCCCGATCGGTATGTTCGGCTCGATATCGAATGCGCAGTTTATCCAGTTGCTGAAGCTGTATTTGCGTTTCAATTCCGGCGCGATGGGGACGAACGGTCGGGTCAGGAAGTCTTTGAGTTCGTCGAGATTGCTGCCGTCCCAGTAGAACATATTGTCGGGATGGTAAAAATCGTAATGCACGATGGTCGGATTGGTGGTAATCAGTTTTTTATCCAAACCAATGGCCTCAAAAATCCGCAAAGACAAGCCGTAATGCTTGCGGTTGAGGAAGTCGACCAATACGGAAGATTTGGCGGCTTCTTCTAAATTCTGGCGGTAAGACAACGCGTTGGCAAACGAGAAGAACTGTACTTCAGGGATGCCCAGTGCGGCTTGCTCTTCGGCGATTTTCTTGCTTGCCAGACGGAAGTCGATATCCAAACCGATGGCGCGTGCGGCGTCGCAGAAGGCGCGGATGTCACTGTTGCGGTCTTCTGCGTATGATCCGATAAAGAGGATTTTGTTTTCGGTTTTTTCAGACGGCGTGAAGCTGTCGAAATAGAAACTTGTGGTCGGATGCAATACATGGTCGTATTCGGGCAGCTTGTTTTGATCAAACGGATCGAAGAAATAAAATTTGTCGAAAAATTCGATATTTTCAAAATCTTCTTTCAAAAAAGTCAGCGCTTCCCAGTTGTAATAGACCATCAGTTTGGCGTGGTTGCGCAGCTTGGAAATAAACTCTTTCGGATACGCGCCCAGCCAAATCATGAAACAATAATCCGCCTGCTCGGGATATTGTTCCAACAACGCTTCCAGCCGCTCTTCCACCAAACGGAACATCACCCGTTTCTTGAAATCCATTCGTCCGAGGACGTTGCGATACCAGATTTTCTGCATACGTTGGAAGATGCTTTTGTATTTGAATTCTTTTTCTTCGTAAGTCAGGGACAGTACGTCGAAGCCGCATTTTTCCAGATTCTCAATGATGAGCTCGTGGATTTTAAACAGCTCCGGCATAGCCAGGATAACGGTTTTCTTTTTCATAATCTCGTACGGTAAAGAGGAAGGGTCGTCTGAAAATATAGTGGATTAACTTTAAACCACTATACAATCAGGCAATGATGAAATTCTTAAAACGGCTACGGCACAGGTTCGCCTTCATTAATTGCCGATACCGAGCATACGGTTGAGCCATTGGGTAAACGAATATTTTTCTTTGATATCCGGACTGACCGGCTGATACGGACGCGCCAAGAAATCAGGCAATTCATCCAAGCTGCCGCCATCCCATAAAAACACATTGTCAGGATGATAAAGGTCGGTATCCCGTATGCTTTGGTTGGTCGTAATTAGTTTTTTATCGAATCGCAGGGCATCGAAAATGCGGAACGACAAACCGTAATGGTCAAACTGGGCAAAATCGACCACTGCCCCGCAGCTTTGTACCTTGCTTAAATTGTTTTCAAAACTAAGGATGCTGCTGCGGTCGAGATATGTGATGCCTTTTGTGCCGAAGGCTTTTTCGGCGCGGTCGTCTTTGCAATAAATATGGAAATCCAAAGGCAACCCGAGGCGTTCCGCTTCGCTGATGAAATGCTTGGTCTGCCCTTCCCTCCTCAATTCGTAGCCGCCGAGGAAGTAGAGGCTGTCGTTTGACGGCAGTTCTGGGACAGGCAAATCGAAGTAGAAGTTGGTCGTGGCTTTGAATCCGCACTCCGGATATTGCTTAATATCTTGCGGGTCGAAAACCCAGCATTGGTCAAAATAGTCCAAATATTCCAAGATATCGGGGAATCTCCCGATGCCGTCCCATTGGTAATTGACGCATATTTCACTGTGCGCACGAATGGCAGCAATGATTTCTTTAGGATAAATGTTGGCACGGATACACAAGGCGTAATCCGCTTTTTTGCCGTTTAACGAACCCAGCTTGCGCGCAATGTCATCCCGATAACGGCTATATTTCAAAACCTTTTTGTAGTCGCCGTCTTTGGCAATATATTTGTAATATAGGTTTTTCACCCTGCTCGCCATATTGGGATAAAAAGAATCCCTGTCGTCGTAACAAAGGTTGACGACGTCGAACCCCAAAAAACGCAGGTTTTTTTCGATGCACTTGTCGAGTTCGTACATATAGGGTACGGCAAGGATGATGGTTTTGTTCATGATTCGGGTGGGGTACGGTTAATCTTAGCTACTTCAACTCATTGGATATTGGCTTGGCGGCACAACGCTGTACGGATTTAAATTCATTCGCTGTCATTTTCAGACGACCCTTTGCTGCCATCGAAAGGGTCGTCTGAAAACATCAATCTGCTTGGTTCGACAGTATTTCTTGATATAGGCCTGCCAATTCGTCTTTTTGTTCCGCAAAAGTCCGAATATGGCTTTTCGGCAATTCAATGACTGCGCCATCGTCCATCGCTTGATAGCGTTCGCAAACTTCGGCAATGGCGCGGCTCAATTCTTCCACGCCGCTGTCAAACGGAATGACCGTGCCGTTTTCGCCGTCGATAATGTCTTCGGACACACCGCCAGCATCCGTGGCGATTACCCAAACATCACGCAACACTGCTTCCCTGACCGTCAAGCCGAAACTTTCTTTCCATTGGGTCGGGAACAGCAAAACATCGATTTCCGAGAAGAAATAGTCGATGGTGTCTTGGCTGTAAGCAGGTTCGATGCGGAAGCGTTCCACACCGTCGAAATCGCTGTCAAAGAATGAACGTGCGCCGACATTGAGCATATTGTCCACGACAACCAGTTCGGTATTGGGGAAACGGTGTTTCCTGAAGGCTTCTAAAATCAGATGAACGCCTTTGATTTTGGTTTTTCCGCCGACATAGCCGAAGCGGATAACGTCTTTTTTCCGTTTAGGTATTTGACCCAAGGGGCGGGTAACGCCGTTTTTGTTGACGAGGACGTTCCTGCCCAAAGTTCTTTCATGCAGCTCGGCGAAATATTTACTGGGCGCAAGCAACATATCGATTTTCGACAAAGCGCGGGCTATGGTTTTGCTCCGTTCGTCTTCGGTATTCCATTGCTCGCGGAAGACTTCATTTTCGTCAAGCATGAACTGGTTCGGACAAATCCACCATGCGTCATGCAGGGTAACGAGGGTTTTGACACCAGCTTCCCGACAAATATCGACCATACCGACACCCATGCTTTGAATGCAGTGGATATGGGCGATGTCGGGCTGTACGAGTTTGATGATGTCTTTGACGGCCTCATCAAAACGCGGGTTTTCGTGGGCGGCTGCATCTTCTGAAGGAACGGCAACGCCGAACACGGTCACTTTGCCGTATTCGTAACGGATGACGCTGTACGGCGGCAGCCAGCTCTTCATCGGCAAAGTCGTTACCGCATATATTTCGTAGGCTTCTTCATCGGCAAGCAGTTTGTTCAGTTGCTCGGCAACGATGGTCGCTCCGCCAAACGATTGCGGATGATAGTAAACGTTAAACGATAAGACTTTGGTTTTCCCTTTTGCGGCAGATTCAAAACGGACGGCAGGTGCAAGCTGCGTGCTGCCGATGGCTTGCGGGCTGTATGTTTCCGTTACCGTACGGTATGCCGCCTGCGCCATACTGTCGCGCAACTCGGGATTTTGAATCAGGGTGTCGAACGCTTCATGCCATTGCTGTTCGTTGTCTGCCAGAAAGCCGTTTTCACCGTTGACAATCACATCGGCGAAAGCCGCCCTTGGCGAACATACGGACGCCACTTTGGTAATCGATGCTTCAAGGTATTTGATGTTGCTCTTGGCATCGTTGAAAACGAAGTTTTCCAAAGGCGCGATGCTGATGTCGCATTCGGACAAATAAGTCAGGTATTCCGTATAGTTGCAAAATGGGATGCGCTCGATTTGGCTTTGTACTTCATCGAAATATTCGGGCAGCTCCAAATATCCGATGATTCTGAACCTGACATTCGGATTTTCTTTCAATATGTTGGCAAGTGCGGGAGCGGCTTCCAAGAAGTCGATGTTGTGCGTTTTGGTGCCAGAACCGTAAATAATCCGAATCAAACCGTCTTCTTGTTTTTTCAGACGACCCTCAATGCTGCGTGCCGCTGCCAGCGTTTCATCATCCAACGCGTTTTCAACCACATAAACGGTTTCCAAACCTGCTTCCTTCATGGCTTTTGCCAGCCCGGAAGTCGAAGCGATACCTTCGTCGCACGCCAACATGGCTTGACGGTAAAGTTTTGCGCCGTTAATCACGCCTTCTCTTTCTGCCGGTTCAAGCGAGTTGATTGTGCTGCTGGTTTTCAGGACATCTTCGTCAAAAATCAAATCATCGACATCCCATAATGTTTTGATGTTCAGACGACGGCATTCCGCAATTAAATCCATTACGCTGTCAAAACCGGGAACGCGGTAGAAAATCACCAAACTTGCCAAAGAAATCTGTTTCTTGGCTTCGTTGCTGTCCGTCCATGAAGTTACGGAACAAGGAATACCCAGCTCCTCAAGCATTTCCTGCTTTTGGATAACGCGGTATTTTTTGCATTGCGGAATACTGAGTTCGGCAATGATGGCAACTTTAGGCGCAAGCGTGTCGGCAGCGTGTTTGGTCAGCCGCTGGATAAACGTTTGCGGAATCGGGTCTGCCTGAACACCGAGAACTTCCTGTGCAACAACAGGCGAAGAACCGACTGTTTTTAAAAGCTGTTTCACGCTTTTAATCGAATGGGTTTGCTTGTAATGGCGGCGTAAAAACTGATATGCCTTGCCGATACTGCCCTTCTCACGCACCAAAAGACGGAAGCCTTTGCGGTAGCGGTTGGCAGAGCTGATAGCCTGTTCGGTTTTAACGAACGGCTTGAATACCTTAACCGTCCACAACCCTTTGTATTTTGCCAATCGTTGGCTTTCCTGACGGATGTGCTGCTCCAATAAAGCACGGTTTTCATTGAGTCCGTGTATGGTTTGCTCGAACGATTGTCTGTTTTCATTCAAGGTATGGATGGTGTGTTCGAGCGACTGTTTTTCCTGCTGCAAGGTATCGATTTGTTTTTTCAGCAATTCGATTTGTTTTTCTTGTTCTTTCGATTGCTCTTCTGCTGCCTGGCTGCGCACCATCAACTGCATCAACATGTCGATTTGCTGTTGCAGAGACTCGGTCTGCTTGGCAGACAGTTCGGTTTGTTGCAGCAGTTTTGCCATTACATGCTGCAATTCTTGGTTTTGATTTTGCATATTGGTATTGTCTTCTCGCAATTGAAGGTTTAATTCGGATAAAGATTGGATTTGTTGTTCTAGTAAGGATATTTTTTGAATACAGTCGGAATATCCCAAATGATGTTGCATAAACAGCGCGCGGTTTTTCTCGTAAACTTTTTGCCAGTCTTCGCGGTTTAAATCAGGATTTTGCTCCAAGCGGTTAATCAGTGATGACCCGTCACGGCGTTTGCGGTAGCGGAACAATACTTCCGGAATACGGATAACGGTTCCTCCGTTGCTTAAGAGGCGTATCCAAAAATCCCAGTCTTCGTGTGTCGTCAGGTTTTCATCAAATCCACCCAAGGCGGCAAAATCTTCGGCGCGGTGCATGGAGACAGATGAAGGGAAACGGTTACCCATCAACAGGCTTTCCAAACCGTCATAATCCGGCAGATTCCATAAGCCTTCTTGCGCATCGAAATATTCCGCCAACGGATACACCAACTTACAGTCGGGATTGTTTTCCAAAACCGTAACGCATTTTTCGATGTAATCCGGCAGGATGAGGTCGTCTGAATCGAGAAACAGGAAGTATTTGCCCCCCGCCAGCCGCGCCGCATGGTTTCGGGCGGCGGCAACGCCTTGATTGTTTTGTACGGCGTAACGTATTGCGGGCTTGTCCGCCAGAAACTCCCTCAAATAATCGGCGTGTTCCGGGTCGGAGCCGTCGTCAACAATGATGATTTCAAAATTCTGATGGCTTTGGCTAAGGACGGACTGGATGGTTTCTACAATGTATTCCTTACAGTTGTAGTAAGGGATCATCACGGAGACGGTGGGGGACTGGGCTTGATGATTCATGCGGATAGTTCCTTTCTGTCTGTTCGGCAGCCTTCCTTGTTTTTCGGCTCGGTGTTTTCAGACGACCTCTTAGGCAAATCGTCCTTCAACTGACCGACAGGTCGTCTGAAAATCAACCTGCTGCCTGCTTCGGCATATTGCGCAACATGGAGTAATAGCCGTTTTGAGCCATCAGCTCGCTGTGTGTGCCTTGTTCGACAATATGGCCTTCATCCATAACGATGATGCGGTCGGCTTGTTCGACGGTGGTCAGGCGGTGGGCGACGATGATGCTGGTGCGGTTTTCCATCAGGCGCTCGAGGGCTTGTTGGACGAGGCGTTCGGATTCGTTGTCCAGCGCGCTGGTGGCTTCGTCCAAAAGCAGGATGGGGGCATCTTTCAAAATGGCGCGGGCAATGGCGACGCGTTGACGCTGACCGCCGGAGAGCTGATTGCCGTTTGCGCCTATCGGTTGGTTCAAGCCGTATGGCGAACTTTCAACCAAGTCTTTCAAATTCGCGGCTTTGAGGGCTGCCAATACTTCTTCTTCAGTGGCATCGGGACGGCTGTAACGGACGTTTTCCAAAAGAGTATCGTCAAACAGGAAAACATCTTGGGAAACAAGGGCGAATTGGGAGCGCAGATTGTCGAGTTTGATGTCTTCGATATTCACATCATCTAAATAAACCGCGCCGGAACTTGGCTCAACAAAACGCGGAAGCAGGTTGACGACGGTGGATTTGCCGCTGCCTGAGCGACCGACCAAAGCAACGCGTTCACCTTGGCGGATGTCAAGATTGAAGCCGTCCAAGGCTTTTTTACCGTCTTCGTGGTAGCGGACATCGACGTTTTCGAATTTCAGACGACCTGAAACGTTTTTCAGATGTTTGGTACCCTTGTCTTGTTCAGGCTCGGTATCAAGGAACTGACAAACCGCATCCGAAGCGATAAACATGGTCTGCATGGGGATGCTGATGTTCGCCAAGTTTTTGATCGGACCGAGCATTTGCAACATGGCAACGATAAATGCCATAAATTCGCCGATGGTGGTATAGCCTTGCTGACTCTGCCAAAGGGCGATAAAGATGACGACAGCCAAAGCAAACGACGCAATCAACTCGCTGAACGGAGAACGCGCCGCGCTGGCTTGTGTGATTTTTTTACCAAGACGGACAATGGTGTCATTGACTTCGGCAAAACGTTCGGACGCTTTCTTCTGACCGCCGAAGAGTTTGACCACGCGGTGTCCTTGGTGGACTTCGTTAACGACGTTATTGAGCGTACCGATACTTTGCTGCGCGCTGGCAATAATGTCTTTCAGACGGTTGCGGTAATAACGGGACAGTAAAGACAGCAACGGAAACATCAGGGCGACAATCAGGCTGAGCTGCCAGTTCAAATACAGCAGGACGCAGACCAAACCAATGACAATCATGGTATCGCGAGTCAAAACGATAAAGACATTACTGGCGTTGCTGATGGATGATTCCGCCATTTGCACCATGTTCATCAAAACTGTGCCGGAAGGGGTTTCCTGATGGAATTTGGAAGAGAGTTGCAGCATCTTGGCAAACATATCGCGGCGCAGATGGCTGATTGCCATGACGGAAACCCAAGTCAAGAGATATGTGCTGACGAAGCGGCTGATGCCTCGAATGATGACCAAAAAGATAAAAAATACCGGCACGACCCAGACTTTATAGGGCGTACCCCAAATCAGGTAGGTAAATTGGTCTTTCCAGTTTTGCAGCGTAGCGATGATGCCGCCTGCGGTATTGAGTTCGGGCGGCGCAGAAG
>NZ_AJMT01000004.1:0-21454 GCF_000260655.1 Neisseria sicca VK64 | reverse complement strand
CTGAAAAACCTTTACTATCTCAACGAGATAGATCGGCAAATCGAAAGGCGCAGAAGACCCGTAAATTACAACAACCCGCGCATATGTATGAAAGTTCCGGTTGTTGAAAACAGAGGTTCGCAACTCTGCATGCATCTCTTTCTCGACCGCGCGCTCCCCGCACCGAGGGCAGAACTGTATTTCAGCAACGATGACATCGGATATCAAGGCCCAGTCCTCACATACGAAAACGGCATCCTCATAGAAAGCACCGTTTACCACGATAATTTCGAGCTCCAAGAAGGCGGGAAACGTTACGAACGCATCAACGAAAAAACCTATGCCGTTACCCAATACGGCCGCGAACGCACACCCGTCGCCGGTTCGTACGCCGAAATATCGGCCGAACAGGCCGCACAGGAAATCGGCGTAAAAAGCGTGTATCTACAAGATGCGTTGTCTCCGTCCCTTTACGAACGCGTCGTGAAAGCAACGAAGAAAATACGCGGCTCGAAATAAACGGCGTTTTCAGACGGCCTGCCGCCTCCAATCTTGGAAACACCCATGCAGAAAACACATAAAAAACTCGCCATCATCGGTGCGGGCGGCCACGGCAAGGTCGTTGCCGCCACCGCACTGTCCGCCGCCCGCTGGACGGAAATCGTCTTTCTCGACGACGAAGCGGAAGGGGAAATACTCGGCCTGCCCGTCATCGGCTGCACAGGGCTGGCGGGCATGAGCGTTTTACCCGCCGAATACGATTTGGCCGTGGCCATCGGCAGCAACGCCGTCCACTAAAAAGTGCAGCCGATTCAAAATAAATCTCAAGAGCGGATGAATGCGTATTGTGATCAGGTAAATCAACGATATTCTGTTAAAGCCCATTCCCTGAAAAACCCAAAAGGTCGTCTGAAAACCTTAAATCAGGATTTTCAGACGACCTTTCTTTATCCGGCGCGGCAAATGTTTGCCCAACTTAACCAAAGCTACCGCCGAAACCTACATCCCGCCGTAATTCGGTCCGCTTGCGCCTTCGGGGCAAATCCAAGTGATGTTTTGCGTCGGATCTTTGATGTCGCACGTTTTGCAGTGCACGCAGTTGGCGGCGTTGATTTGCAGGCGCGGGCTGCCGTTTTCTTCGACGATTTCATACACACCGGCCGGACAATAGCGCGTTTCGGGCGAGGCGTATTCTTTGTAGTTCACGTCTATCATCGTTTGCGGATTTTTCAGCACCAAATGGTCGGGCTGGTTTTCTTCGTGCGCGAGATTGGCGAGGAAGACGCTGCTTAAGCGGTCGAAGGTCAACACGCCGTCGGGTTTCGGATAATCAATCGGCTTGCACGCGGCGGCTTTTTTGAGCTGCTCGTTGTCTTTGCCGTGATGTTTCAAGGTCCACGGAGCCTTGCCTCTGAAAATCATCTGGTCGATACCGGTATAGATTGAACCGAGGTAAACGCCCCATTTGAATGACGGACGCACATTACGCGCGGCGTAAAGCTCTTGATACAGCCAGCTTTGTTTAAAACGTTGCTGATAATCCGCCGCCTCTTTGCCGCTGTCGAAACCCTCCGCTTCTTCAAGGTTTTCCAACAAGGGGAACACAGCTTCTGCGGCAAGCATGGCGGATTTCATCGCGGTATGAATGCCTTTGATGCGCGGCATATTGAGGAAACCCGCCGCATCGCCGATTAAAACGCCGCCCTTGAACGAGAGCTTCGGCAGGCTTTGCAAACCGCCTTCAATCAGCGAACGCGCGCCGTAAGCAATGCGGCGGCCGCCTTCGAAGGTTTTGCGGATTTCGGGATGGGTTTTGAAACGTTGGAACTCTTCAAACGGCGACAGATAAGGGTTTTGATAGTCCAAACCGACCACGAAGCCGACGGCGACTTTGTTGTCATCGAAATGGTAAACAAACGCGCCGCCGTAGGTTTGACTGTCGAGCGGCCAGCCCGCGCTGTGCACCACCAAGCCGGGCTGATGTTTTTCAGACGACACTTCCCAAATCTCTTTGATGCCCAAGCCGTAAGTTTGCGGCTGACTGTTTTGGTCGAGTTGGAAACGTTCGATGACTTGTTTGGAAAGCGAACCGCGGCAACCTTCGGCAAACAGGGTTTGCTGCGCCCAAAGCTCCATGCCTGGCTGGAAACTGTCGGTCGGCTCGCCGTCTTTGCCGATGCCCATATTGCCGGTCGCAATGCCTTTGACCGAACCGTCTTCGTGATACAGCACTTCGGCGGCGGCAAAGCCCGGATAGATTTCCACGCCCATATTTTCCGCCTGCTCCGCCAGCCAGCGCACAACTTCGCCCAAGCTGACGATGTAGTTGCCGTGATTGTCGAAATTGGGAGTAACCGGCAGATTGAACGCTTTTTTCTCGGTCAGGAACAACACTTTGTCCTGCGTTACCGCGCGCGTCAGCGGCGCGCCTTTTTCTTTCCAGTCGGGAATCAGCTCATTCAGCGCAATCGGATCAATGACCGCCCCCGCCAGCGAATGCGCACCCGCCTCAGAACCCTTCTCCACCACGCAAACGCTGATTTCGCGCCCGTTTTTTTCGGCAAGCTGCTTGAGTTTGATGGCGGCGGACAAACCCGACGGGCCTGCGCCGACAATCACGACATCGTACTGCATACTGTCGCGGGTGATGGATTCTGTCATGGCGGTTCCTGTATGTTTATTATAGTGGATTAACTTTAAACCAGTACGGCGTTGCCTCGCCTTGCCGTACTATCTGTACTGTCTGCGGCTTCGTCGCCTTGTCCTGATTTAAATTTAATCCACTATATTGAATTGAAAACCCGCGATTATACAACGGGAACATATAGTTACCAAATACATCAAAGGTCGTCTGAAAACCATATTTTCGGTTTTCAGACGACCTTTTCATCTTTGCAGCTATTTGGTTTTGAACCAGGCAAACCACACCAATACAATCACAAAGCCAAAATAGGCGATGCTCCAGTACGGCAGTGCAATACCCAGCAGATAGTCCGGTACGGCACAATCGCCAAAGCCACGCACAATCGGTTCAAACCAGTCAAACAGCGGCCAGTCCTTCAAACGGAAAGTCCACGGCGCACCGCAGGACGGCGCGCTGCCCGGTGGCAGGCTTTGCAGCCACAATTGATAGGCCGCAACACCCGCACCATAAACCGCCGGCACACTGACCAACAAGGCGCTGAACAGTCTGCCAATCTTAGAAGCCTGACGGAAAAATGCTGCCGCCAAAGCCACCAATCCGACCGCCAAAACCGACAAGCGCTGCAAAATACATAAAACGCAAGGGTCCATTCCCAAAACATATTGCGAGACGAACGAACCGCAGGCAGCCAAGATCGATAAGACAACCAGAAAAAAGATAGTTTTTCTAAAAAAATTCATAACCTTAAACTTTCCAATTATTCAGACGACCTTTTCATTCATTTCAAAACAACCACATCAAATGCGCATCGGCATAACGATGTATTTGAAGTTTGGGTTGTTCGGTACGGTAAACAAGGTCGAGCGGTTGGCATCGCCGAAGGCAAGCTGCATATCGTCGGAATGGATGTTGCGCAATACGTCCATCAGATAGCCGATATTGAAGCCGACTTCGAGTTCGCCGCCTTGGTAGGCGATTTCGAGTTCTTCGCGTGCTTCTTCCTGCTCGTTGTTGCTGCACACGACGCTCAAGAGGCCGGGTTGCAGGAACAGGCGCGCGCCGCGGAATTTTTCGTTGGCAAGGATGGCGGCACGTTCAAGCGCGCCCAAAAGTTGGGTACGGGAAACGAGGAAGATTTTGTCGTTGTCCAGCGGGATGACGCGGTTGAAGTCGGGGAATTTGCCGTCGATGACTTTGCTGACGATGGTCGTGCCGTTGCATTGGAAGCGTACTTGGTTGTTGAGCAACTCGACGCTGATGGGTTCGGACGGGTTGTTCAGCAGTTTGAAGAGTTCCAAAACGGTTTTGCGCGGCAGGATGACTTCGGTTTTGGGCAGTTCGGCTTCGATTTGGCTGGCGGCGTAGGCAAGGCGGTGGCCGTCGGTGGCGACGAGGCGCAGTTGGTTGCCTTCAACCTGCATCAGCAAGCCGTTGAGGTAGTAGCGGATGTCTTGTACTGCCATACTGTATTGGACTTGCGAAAGCATGGTTTTGAAAGTCTCCTGCGACAGGGAAAACGCTGCGCTGATGTCCTCACCGACGCTCATCAACGGGAAATCTTCGGCAGGCAGGGTTTGCAGGGCAAAGCGTGATTTGCCTGCACGCAGGGTCAGGCGGTTGTCCGCCCAGTCGAGCGAAACGATGGCGCTGTCGGGCAAGGCGCGCAGGATGTCTTGGAATTTTTTGGCGTTGGTGGTGATGCGGAAGTCGCCTGCCTGACTTTCCGGGCCGGCCGTGTTGATTTGGATTTCCAAGTCGGTCGCCAGGAGTTTGGTTTGACCGTCTTTGCTTTCGAGCAGGACGTTGGAGAGGATGGGCAGGGTATGGCGGCGTTCGACGATACCGGTAACGGCTTGCAGCGGCTTGAGCAGACTGTCGCGGTCGGCTTGTAAAATCAGCATGGTCAATTCCTTTTGAATCGGTTATTTCGGGTGTTTTTGAATCGGGTTCGGCGGACGAGATGGTTGATTCGCCGCCGTTAAAATCAAAGTGTATTTGTGTTTTCAGACGACCTTTTAAGAGAGGGGTCGTCTGAAAGCCGGTTCTGGCTCAGTTTTGAATCAGAATCAGGAGTTTTTCGTAATCTTGCGCCAACTCGGGATCTTCTTCGCGCAGTTTTGCTACTGCTTTCACGCCGTGCATGACGGTCGTGTGGTCGCGTCCGCCGAACGCGTCGCCGATGGACGGCAGGCTGAGGGTGGTCAGCTCTTTGGTCAGGCTCATGGCGACTTGACGCGGACGGGCAATGTTGCGCGTGCGCTTTTTGCCGAGTATATCGCTGATTTTAATACGGTAATATTTGGCAGTCGCGTCGATAATGGTGTCGGCAGTAATGATTTTGTGTTTTTCGGCAATGATGTCCTGCAAAGCCGTACGCGCCAAATCCATGTCGATAACAGGACGATTCATAAAGCGGCTGCTGGCGCTGACGCGGTTGAATGCGCCTTCCAGTTCGCGCACGTTGGAACGAATCAGGTTGGCGACAAACAATGCGGCTTCGTCTTCAATGCTGATGCCTGCTGCTTCTGCCTTTTTCTGCAAAATTGCCACGCGCATTTCCAGCTCGGGCGGCTCGAGTTCCAAAGTCAAACCCCATGAAAAACGCGATTTGAGGCGGTCGTCCATACCTTCGATTTTGGCAGGCAACACGTCGCAAGTGAGGATGAGCTGTTTTTTCTCGTTGTGGAAATGGTTGTACAGATAGAAGAATTCTTCCATCGTGCGGTCTTTGCCTTTGATGAACTGGATGTCGTCGATAATCAGCAGGTCGTATTGTTTGTATTGCTGCTTGAACACATCGTAAGTATTGTTGCGCACCGCCTTCATAAAGCTGCGGATATAGTCGTCTGAATGCATATAGCGCACTTTGGCGTCGGGACGGTTTTTCAGCAGTTCGTTGCCGATGGCCTGCACCAAGTGGGTTTTACCCAAACCCGTGCTGCCGTACAGGAAAAACGGGTTGTAGCCCTGCCCCGGGTTTTCCGCAATGGCTTGGGCGGCGGCGGCGGCAAGGCGGTTGCCCTTACCTTCTACCAAGGTATCGAATGTGTAGTCACGCGACAGATTGGTCTGTTCATAACGCGCTTCTTCCGCATCGCGCTGCGCTTCCGTTTTGGCTTTGGCAACGGCTTTGGATTCTGCGGGCGCGGCGGCAGGCTGCTTGTTTTCGTGCGGCAGGTTTTTCATGCGCTGCGCCAAAATATCCGCCGCCGTTTTCACAACGGAGGGTCTGTCTGAGTTTTCAGACGACGTCCCGTCCGAAAAAGATTCTTGCGCGTCCGCTTTCGGCATTTCTTCCGTCAACGCAGCATGTTCAGGCGCAACCGCCCCCGCATTTTCCGCCATTTCATAATGCTGCCCCGCGCCCGCCTTAAACGCAAAAGCCGCCTGTTGCGGAGCCAATTCCGCACGCACCACTTCGATTTTGGCGGCAAACTGGCTTTTGAGCATATTGCAGGCAAACTGGTTTTTACCGTAAACCACCCACACGCCGTTTTCCTCGCCCACGGTCAAGGGCGCAATCCATTGCGCGAACTGCCCGGCAGGCAAAATATCGTGAAGTCGGCGGAGGCACTGCGGCCAAAATTCTGCTAGCGTCATGAATAAGCTCGAGTCGTGGAAATCGTTGGAAAGAAACGGAGAGAAACCGTCGGAAATTGCAACCTTTGAAAATGCGGTTTCAGCCCGACGGAAAAAGTGTCGCAAATACCGCACAAACTCTATCCGCCAAACCGGACGCCGTCTGAAAATACAATGAAATTATTTTTGGAAAATCATCACGATAAATCCGCATCAACATTTTCAGACGACCTATCGCCCGACAAAGGGACAGGAAGTGCCGATTATACCCACTCCGCCAAACTTTATCCACAACCTGCCGGAAATTTTATCCACAAAGCGCCGCGCAAATCCGCAAACCGAATCACCCCGCGCGCCATATCCATTTACTCAACCGAGATTGACAAAAGATGAAAATTAGAGTGTAATTCACGGTTTATTTATCTACCGATTTTTTAGGAAACATCATGAAACGCACTTATCAACCTTCTGTTACCAAACGCAAACGTACCCACGGCTTCCTGGTTCGCTCCAAAACCCGCGGTGGCCGCGCAGTATTGGCAGCTCGTCGCGCCAAAGGCCGCAAACGCTTGGCAGTGTAATTTTGGACTACCGCTTCGGAAAGCAGTACCGCTTATTAAAAACGGATGATTTTTCATCCGTTTTTGCGTTCAAAAACCGGCGCAGCCGCGATTTGCTGCAAGTTTCCCAATCTGCCGACAACGGATTGAACCATCCGCGGCTCGGCTTGGTCGTCAGCAAAAAAACAGCGAAACGCGCGCATGAACGCAACTACATGAAGCGCGTCATCCGCGATTGGTTCAGACTGAACAAAAACAGCCTGCCGCCGCATGATTTCGTCGTACGCGTCCGCCTGGCATTCAACCGGCAAAATGCCGCCGAAGCCCGAAACCAATTGGCACAACTCATGCGCAAACGCTGATGAATACCCTGTTGTCCAAATTCATCCTCGCGCTGATCCGTTTTTACCAATACGCCATCAGCCCGCTGATACCGCCGCGCTGCCGCTATACCCCGACCTGTTCGCAATATGCGGTCGAGGCAGTCAAAAAATACGGTGCATTCAAAGGCGGCTGGCTCGCCCTCAAACGCATCGCCCGCTGCCACCCATTCGGCGGACACGGACACGACCCTGTCCCGTAATCCGAATCATTCGGATAGCTTGATTTCCTTTAATTTCCCGTCGGTTTCTATATAATGCCGTCTGAAGCAGTTTTCATCTCCATTACATACCCGTCAATTCCAGGAATCTCTTATGGATTTTAAAAGATTTATAGCATTTTTTGCCATTTCGCTGGCAATCTATGCCGGCTGGGAACATTTCTTCCCCAGCCCCAAACCCAATCCGGCACAACAAGCCGTGCAGCAACAGCAGCAAACCGCCGCAACCGCTGCCGCTGAAGCCGCACTCGCCCCCGCAACGCCGATTACCGTAACGACTGACACGGTCAAAGCCGTCATCGACGAAAAAAGCGGCGACCTGCGTCAAATGACCCTGCTCAAATACAAAGCAAATGGCGACGAAAACAAACCCTTCACCCTGTTTAACGACAGCAAAGAATACACCTACGTTGCCCAGTCCGAGCTTTTGGACGCACAAGGTAACATCCTGAAAGGCGTCAACTTTACCGCAGCGCAAAAACAATACAGCCTCAACGGCGACAAAGTCGAAGTCCGCCTGAGCGCGCCGGAAACAAACGGACTGAAAATCGACAAAGTCTATACCTTTACCAAAGACAGCTACCTCGTCAACGTCCGTTTCGACATCACCAACACCAGCGGCAAGCCCGCCAACCTGAGCGCAGACTACCGCATCGTACGCGACCGCAGCGAACCCGAAGGTCAAGGCTACTTTACCCGCTCTTTCGTCGGCCCGGTGGTTTACACCCCCGAAGGCAAATTCCAAAAAGTCAGCTTCTCCGACTTGGACGACGATGCCAAATCAGGCAAAAACGAAGCCGAATACGCCCGCAAAACCCAAACCGGCTGGCTCGGCATGATTGAACACCACTTCATGTCCACTTGGATTCTCCAACCCAAAGGCGGACAAAGCGTTTGCGCCGCAGGCGACTGCCGTATCGACATCAAACGCCGCAACGACAACCTGTACAGCACCAGCGTCAGCGTTCCCCTTGCCGCCATCCAAAACGGCGCGAAATCCGAAGCCTCCATCAACCTCTACGCCGGCCCGCAGACCACATCCGTCATCGCCAATATCGCCGACAACCTGCAACTGGCAAAAGACTACGGCAAAGTACACTGGTTCGCCTCCCCCCTCTTCTGGCTCCTGAACCAACTGCACAACATTATCGGCAACTGGGGCTGGGCAATCATCGTTTTGACCATTATCGTCAAAGCCGTACTCTACCCGCTGACCAACGCCTCTTACCGCTCGATGGCAAAAATGCGCGCCGCCGCGCCCAAACTGCAAGCCATCAAAGAAAAATACGGCGACGACCGTATGGCGCAACAGCAAGCCATGATGCAGCTTTACAAAGACGAAAAAATCAACCCGCTGGGCGGCTGCCTGCCCATGCTGTTGCAAATCCCCGTCTTCATCGGCTTGTACTGGGCGTTGTTTGCCTCCGTAGAATTGCGTCAGGCACCTTGGCTGGGCTGGATTACCGACCTTAGCCGTTCCGACCCTTACTACATTCTGCCCGTAATTATGGCGGTAACCATGTTTGCCCAAACATTCCTCAACCCGCCGCCGACCGACCCGATGCAGGCAAAAATGATGAAAGTCATGCCGCTGATTTTCTCAGCCATGTTCTTCTTCTTCCCTGCAGGTCTGGTATTGTACTGGGTAGTCAACAACCTCCTGACCATCGCCCAACAATGGCACATCAACCGCAGCATCGACAAACAACGCACCCAAGGCGAAGTTGTTTCCTAACAGCGGTTTGACATACTAAAAAAGGTCGTCTGAAAACTTAATTTCAGACGACCTTTTTGTTTGGGAGCATTATAAAAGATGGCTGATCGGGCATTTAACAACAATCAAACACAAATGCCACACGGCTGAAATCGCGTTTAGCCAAATCTTCGGGCGTAATGAAGAAATTCGCCACACCGGAGTCGCCCCACATCAGTTTTCCAGTATAGCGGTCTTTTTCATTGATATCAGTGTCTAATTGCAACAGCAGGATGTATTTGCGCCAATCAGAACAAGTGATGGTAGCGGGATCATCAAAATCAGCGTCTTCATCACACTCAAGAAACGGGTCGCCCTGAAGAAAAATCGGAGAACCACCGATTTTATGCCCTTGAGATTTATTGAAATCTGCATCTTCCTCCTCTTCGCTTGCCGCTTGAAAAATCAGCGGAAACTCCCCAGAAAACGGCAGACATTCTGAATCGGTTGCCTGATAAGCGGAAAAATCGGTTTGCAATTCGCTCTCGGGCAATAATTCGGGATAGTACATAATGCGCCAGCCGGCTTGTTCCGACAGATTTTCAAAGTCGTAGCCTAAGCCGTAATCCAGCCCATCAACAAAAACTTGCAAGATGCCACGCTCGGGGAAACCGGGCAACGGTGGCACTTCGGCAAAGTTGATTTGTGCCACTAGGGTCAGCGGATGCTTTTTCTCGGCGTGATACGGGTATTTGGCGTTTTTTGGCAGGTAGGGCGTACCGCCGATTTTGCTTTGATAGGCCGTGGTAGCAGCAGCTTCTCCCAATGTGAAGCAGACGGCAGGACGGTACATGAGGTTCTCCTATCGGATAAAAAGTGTTGAATGGAATAAATTATATCGGATTAAATCAATGTTTACCTGAAATCTCCGAGAGGTCGTCTGAAAGTTTAAACTTACTAAACTAGAGCACACTTTTGAAATACTCCTCCCCCTTCCCGATGAACACAAAAAGGTCGTCTGAAAACTTAATTTCAGACGACCTTTTACATTTCCAACCTATTTCACAAACTTCAACACCTTGCCGGATTTTGCCGGCGCATCGGTTTCTTGTTTGTTTTCAGTTTCCTGTTCCGGTTGTTCTTTATCGGAAGGTTCATAGGGCTCGACTTCAAATCCCATGCCTTCGCCGCTTTCTCGGGCAAACAGGCTGACAACGTGTCCGACCGGAATCCAAATATCGTGCGCCACGCCGCCAAAGCGGGCCGAAAAGCTGATCCAATCGTTGTCGATATTCAGATTATGGCTGGCAGTCGGTCCGATATTGAGGACAATCTCGTTTTCGCGAACATACTGCATGGGGACGCGGGTATGTTCGTTTACCCATGCGACAATGTGCGGCGTTTGATTGTTGTCCGTACACCATTCGTACAAAGCGCGAATCAGATAAGGCTTGGTAGATGTCGTCATGATGAATCCTTTCGGCCTTTAACGGCGCATTGCCTTCTCAGCGGGGGTCATGGCTTCGATAAAGGCTTCGCGTTGGAAGATACGTTCGGCGTATTTCAGCAATGGTGCGGCGGATTTGCCGAGTTTGATGTCGTAATGGTCAAGACGCCACAGCAATGGAGACAACGCCACGTCAATCATTGAGAAATCATCGCCGAGAATGTATTTGTTTTTGGTGAACGCAGGCGCGAGCATGGTCAGACCGTTGCCGATGGCTTCGCGCGCTTTCGCCATTTCTTTATTGGTGGAATTCGGGTTTTCCAATACATGCACCAGGCTGAACAGCTCTTTTTCCATGCGGAACAAAACCAATCGTCCGCGGCCGCGCATGACGGGGTCGCCGGGCATCAGTTGCGGATGGGGAAAGCGTTCGTCTATGTATTCATTGATGATATTGGATTCATAGAGGATCAAATCACGTTCAACCAAAACGGGGACTTGGTTATACGGATTCATTACAGCAAGATCTTCGGGCTTATTGAAAATATCAACGTCTTTGATTTCAAAATCCATGCCTTTTTCGTACAGGACGAAGCGACAGCGTTGGCTGAACGGGCATGTAATGCCTGAATATAATATCATCATGGTATTGGGCTCCTATAAGCATCCCAGACAATTTACTGCCTGAAATTGCAGAATAAAACAATCGCAAAATTATACGCGATTGCATCCAACAATTCCACAAAAAGCACATATCCTTTTGTTTATCAAGCTATTTTCAATAAAATTCGAATTTCTAAAAAACGATATCCAAACTCAAATTCTTTGCTTTTCCGATGCGTTTCGATTTTTACAGCAAATTTAAACCGCGGCGGGACATTACCGACGTCTTTACTGCACAAACGAAAAAATCGGCGGTTTGTTTCCGACAAGCCGTCAAAAAGGTCGTCTGAAAACCGTTTTTCTCAGTTTTCAGACGACCTCTTGAGCCGACCGCCCTACTTCGGCGTATAACGTCCCGCCATCGCTTTATACACCATGTTTTCGTATTTCAGCGTTTCATACCGCTGGTTCAGCACGTTTTGGGCGGAACCGTATTCGCTGTTCAGCGCTTCCAGCCAGTCTTTCAGCTCGTTTTTGCCGTGTTGGTAGCGCACTTGGTAGTAGCGGCTGTTTTTCTTGTCCAAGGCGTAACGCTGCTCTTGGTTGCTGAGCGCGGCTTGGGCGTTTTGGTAGGCGAGGTAGTTGGTGTTGACTTCGTTCAGCGCGGTGGTCAGGGCTTTTTCAAAGTCGAGTTTGGCACTGTCGAAATTGGCTTGGGCGGCTTTGTCTTTCCATTTCATGGTCTGCCAGTTGAGGAACGGCAGGTTGATGGTGGCGGAGCCGCCCAAGAGCGGGATATTGAACGCGCTTTTGGCTTTTTCAGACGACGTGCTCAAGCTCGCGCCCAATGTAATCGAGGGATACCAACTGCGTTTTTGCGCTTCGACGGATTGGAGCGAGGATTGCAGGCGGTATTCGGCGGCGCGCAGGTCGGGGCGGTTCGCCAACACGGTAATCGGTACGTCGAGGTTCACGCCTTTGACGGGCAGCAGGCGGTATTGTGCGGGGTCGGCGGCGATGGCTTCGTTCGGCTTGAGGTTGAGCAGGTTGCGTAAAACCTGTTTTTGCGTGTCGAGGCTGTTTTTCAGGGAAATCAGGTTGTTTTGCGCGCTCAACAGCGATTGTTTCGCCTGCGTCGGCTGGCTGGAATCGGCTCTGCCGTAGCGGAACTTGGCATCGGCAATGTGGTTGATTTCCTGATATTGCTTGAGGGATTTTTGCGCCAATTCAATGGCTTCGTTGAGGTAGGCAATATTGAAATAGGCGTCGGCGACATTGTTGATCAAAGTCAGGCGCGTGTTCGCCATATCCTGCCGCGTGGCTTGGTATTCCCATACTTGCGCGTCGGCGGTGGCACTGAGTTTGCGCCACAAATCCAGTTCGTAGCTCAAGCCGAGCTGGCTGCTGAAGGTGTTGCCGTGGCTGCCGGTTTTTAGGTTTTTGGATGTAGACGCACTCAACGAGCCGCTGAACGACGGCACCAAATCCGCCCCCAAAATATTCGCCTGATATAGGGCTTTATTGACGCTGATGGCCGCCTGTTTCAAATCGATATTGTTTTCCAAAGCCTGCGCCATCAGGGCGTTGAGCTGCGGGCTTTGGTAGATTTCCCACCAGTTGCCGTTCACGTCGTAACGTTCGGCGGTTTCCGCCGCACTCATCACCTGCCCCGTCGATTCGAGCGTGAGGTTTTTGTCGGTGCTGTGGACGGCGCACGCGCTTAAGGCAAGGGCGAGCGACAGGGATAATGCCGTCTGAAAAAAAGGTTTTTTCTGCATGTTGTGTCTTTCGGTTTAAGGTTTCAGACGACCTGAAAAGTTTGGAGGTCGTCTGAACAATCTCATCGGCTGCGTTTATTTATCGGCTAAAAACGCTTTTCGCTGTTCCGTAAAATGCCACCACGGCTTCGGTTCGTTCCCCTGCATAAAATCAACCAGCGACAGGAAAATATCGATCATGCAGGGATCGTGTCGGGTTGCGGTCAGGCTGCATAGGCGGGAATACATTTCATAAGCGTCCTGCCCCGCCAAATCCTGCGGCTGCGTGATGCCGAGCAAAACCAAATCCTCCGCCACGGCTTTGCCGACATTGGGCAGGTCGATCAATGTATTCAGCTTGCTTCGTTGTACTTTGTCGGGGTTCATGTTTTTACCCTTTGGTTTGGAGGCCGTCTGAAAACCTGCAACCGGATGTATCAACTTGTTTTCGCGGGCAAAGCCCACGCTACTTTCACCGCCGTCATTCCCGCCTGCGTAGAATTTATGTCGGATACAAGTATCCGACCTACTTTTTTCAGACTTTTTCTAAGTTCTTCAAACAATTTTTCAGAAGACGTTTTAACTGCTTGGCAGTTTGCGGATGCATCGGCTCTTGCAGTTTACGCTCCAACCGATCGGCTTCGTGTTCGAGTTCATGCTTATACCTGACTCTGGAGCGTTGCTGTCTCTCCAATATTTGCAACTGTTGCCGCCACAAATCCTGCTGCAATTTCTGCCATTCTTTGGTTTTATGCTTCGACGGAAGCGGAATTCTATCGGACAGCTCCACACATGGTTTGGCACACTGCGAACAACGGGGCGAACTGCTGTCTTGGGGGCGGAAATAGCGTTTCGGACGGCGCACGGCGGTGCGGCAGGAAAAACAAACGTAATTCGTATTACTCATTTCAATAAAATTCAATTAAATCAATTATTCATGTACCTTTCGCCGTTGAATCCGTTTTTCAGACGACCTCTTCCCATTCAAAAAGGTCGTCTGAAATCATGAAATCCTAACCACGACGCCGCAATGCTGTTCGGCGGCGGCTTGGTAGAACGCGGTGAGTTCTTTAAACCGCTGCGTCAATTCTGCGCGGGTTTCGGCAAAGGCTTTTTCGTCGCCCCAAATATCGGGGTAGATTTGGTTGTTTTGAAAATCTGCTGCGGTTTTGCCGTCGAGCAGCGCGGCGAAGTCAGCTTGGTTCAGGGCTTGGGCTACTTCGGCGGTTTCGGTATCGTCGATCCATCCGGTGTGTTCGCCCGCTTCTTCATCCTGCCGCAGGATGTTGCCGATAATGGCTTTGCTCAACGGGTTTGCCGCGTCTGCATCGTCCGAGCCTTTGCCGGTCAGGACGAAATGCAGCGCGTCCCATAGTTTGCCTGCGCTGCATTCTGATACGGCGGCAGGCGTGCCGGAGGAGGCTTTGATTTGTTCGATGCCGCTTTGCGGATAGGCTGTGTATGTTGCGTAAACGTCCATAGGTTTCCTTGTATTGAAGGCTGAAGATGCCTGTTTCGGGAGGGGTCGTCTGGAATATGTTGCGGATTCGGACGACGCTCGGGCTGTTTTCGCAATGTATTGTGTGAATCGTGTATTCGGTGTTGCGTCGGGTTCTGACCCGACTTTTGCTTTTTCAGACGACCCCTTAGGTTTGGAGGTCGTCTGAAAACTTAATCCTTAGACAAGGCATCAATCGGATTGAGCTTGGAGGCTTTGTTGGCGGGCATAAAACCGAACGCTACGCCGATGGCGGTGGAACAGACAACCGCGCCGATAACAGAGCCGATGGAAATTTCCATTGGAAATTCGGTAACGAAATGGTTGAACACGAGGCTGATGGCTGTGGACAGCCCTACTCCGACCAAACCGCCGATAATACAGATTAAGACCGCTTCAATCAGGAATTGTTGCAGGATGTTGTTTCGCCGCGCGCCAATCGCCATGCGCACGCCGATTTCTTTGGTGCGCTCGGTTACGGACACCAGCATGATGTTCATCACGCCGATGCCGCCGACCACCAACGAAATCAAGGCGATGGAGGAAATCAGCAGCTTCATCGTGCCAGTGGTGCTTTCAACCATCTGCTTGATGCTGTCGCTGTTGTTCATGAAAAAGTCTTCCGTACCATGCCGCGTTTTGAGCAGCTCGGTCAGCCCTTTTTCGGCGACTTGGGTGTTGGCATCGTCTTTGATTTTGACGGTAATCGAGTTGGTGTGGCTCTCGCCGGTAATTTGGTGCATCACGGTCGTATAGGGCGACCAGAGCATCAATACGTCGGCGTTGCCGAAGGAGTTTTCTTCTTTTTGCATCACGCCGATGACGGTCAGCGGGCGTTTGTTGAAGAGAACGGTTTTGCCCAAGGGATTGACGTCTGTGCCAAAGAGTTTTTCTTTGGTGTTTTGGTCGATCACAACGACTTGCGCGTCTTCTTTTACATCGCCCTCGTCAAACAGGCGGCCTGATTCCAGCTTCAGCCCTCGCACGTCGAAATATTGTTCGCCCACTCCGTAAAGCGAGGCGGACAAATCGGTGTTGCGGTAAGTCAGCGTGCCGCCGGAGGTGGTTTGCGGCGTGGCGGAAGCGACGTAGCTTTGCTTGGCGATGACTTTGGCGTCGTCAATGGTCAGGGTTTTAATCCTGCCGCTGCGCCTGTCGCCGAAGCCGCGCCCGGGGAAGATGCTGATGGTGTTCGTCCCCATCGCGCTGATGTCTGCGAGGATTTTTTTCTCAGAACCGTTGCCCAAAGCGACGACGGACACGACCGAGGCGATACCGATGATGATGCCGAGCATGGTCAGGAGCGAGCGCATTTTGTGCGCCATAATCGCCTGCACCGACATTTTGAAGGCTTCGACGAATTGGTCGTAATAAAACAGCCACGAAGATTTTTCTTTGATGCGTTCTATTTTACTTTCGGGGATTTCGGGATTTTTTGAACTGTCGGAGATGATTTCGCCGTCGCGGATTTCGATGATGCGGTTGGCGATGGCGGCGATACCGGGATCGTGCGTAACCATAATCACGGTATGCCCTTCTTTATGCAGCTTTTGGATGATTTCAATCACATTTTTGCCGCTGGCGGTATCGAGCGCACCGGTCGGTTCGTCGGCGAAGATGATTTCGCCGCCGTTCATCAGGGCGCGGGCGATGGAGACGCGTTGCTGCTGACCGCCGGAAAGTTCGCTGGGTTTGTTGCCTTCTTTGCCTTCCAAACCCAAATCCTGCAACAGCTTCTCCGCGCGCGTGGAACGCTCTTTACCGCCCATGCCCATATACACGGCAGGCAGGGCGACGTTGTCCCGCGCCGTCAGCGAACCCAAAAGGTTGTAGCGTTGGAAAATAAAGCCGAAGCGTTCGCGCCGCAATGCCGCCAATTCGTCCGGCTCCATTTTGGCGGTTTCGATGCCGTCGATTTGATACGAACCCGAAGTCGCGCTATCCAAGCAGCCGAGGATGTTCATCAGCGTGGATTTGCCCGAACCGGACTGCCCGATGATGGCGACGAAATCGCCCTTCTCTATCGACAGGCTGACATCTTTCAAAACATGAACGCGGTTCGCGCCGCTGCCGAAGTAGCGGTTGATGTTTTTACATTCGATTAAGCTCATAAGTGTTTCCGACCGATAATGATGTATGGAGTGGAAAGGTCGTCTGAAAGGGGAATTTTGCTAACAAACAAAACTTTCAGACGACCTATTGCCTATTTATCTCGGCGGACCGCCCTGCATGGCGCGTTGCGCCGCTTCAGCCTGCTCCGCCGCGCTCATTTCCGACATCACTACCTTGTCGCCTTCTTTCAAACCGCTTTTCACTTCGGTGTTCATACTGTCTTTCAGACCGACCGTAATCTCGCGTTCCGAAGCTTTACCGTCCGCGCCCAAAACGCTGACAAACGATTTGCCGTCGTGTTTTTTAATCGTCAGCGTCGGCACGAGCAAAACGTTTTTCACGCCGTTGATTTCAATCGTATTCTGCGTCGTCATACCGATAGAAAGTTTGCCGTCGGGATTAGGCACCAAAGCGCGGGCGTAGTAGTAAATCGCATTGGAAGTCGTGTCCGTGCTGGTGGTGTAGCTGCCCAGCGACATCGTGGTCAAGCCCGGGTCGACGCTGTCTAGTTTCGCCTTAATCGGCGTATCCGGTTCGGACAGAATCGTAAACGAAATGTCCTGCCCCGCTTTGACCTTGGTAATATCGCCTTCGGCAATCTGCATTTTGTTCAACATCGTATCCAGATTCGCCAACTGGATAATCGTCGGCGTGGACTGTACCGCGTTCACGGTCTGCCCTTCCTCCACCGGAATCGCCACCACCGTACCGTCCATCGTCGCGGTAATACGGGTATAGCCCAATTCCGATTCGGCGGTATTGATGGAAATTTTGGTTTGCTTGATGGAAGCCTTCAGCTCGGCAACGTTTGCCTTAGCCGCAGCCAACGCATCCTTCGCGCTTTCCAAATCTTCTTTAGACGTCGCGTTTTCCTTCCACAAAGCCGCTTCGCGCTTGTATTTCTTCTCCGCGCTGTTCAACGCAATTTCGGCAGAAACCAATTTCGCCTGATACGTTTCCAGCTTGGATTTTTCCGTATTCAGCGTGTTCACCTGAGTGGTCGAATTGATTTCCGCAATCAAATCGCCCTTATTGACCTGCTGTCCGAGCTTGACGTACAGCTTCTTAATCTGCCCCGAAGCCTGCGCGCCCACCGATACCAGATTCGACGGCGAAATCTCACCCGTAGCGGATACCGTCTGGCTGATGTCGCCGCGTTTGACCGTTTCCGTGATGTAAGAAGTTTGCGGTTCGGGCTGGAAATAAGACCACGCAGCAAACCCAAGCACCGCAGCAACCGTTATTCCAACCGTCCATTTATTAATAATTTTTGCCATAACTGACTTTCTGATTCATCCATTTCATCTGTTCAATCCGGCACCCGATTCATGTCGCATAATCCCAACACTTATCCGCCGAAAACGCTGAAAACGGGCAGATTTTACTGTAAACATCCACCCCAGCCAAGACAATAATCGACTAAACTAAAATTTAACTTATTGTTTTAAATAGAAATAATCAAAACCCTTTTCCAGAATATTTCAACGTATTTACATATTTTCCCAATCTCAATATTTATCCAAACATTCAAAACAAGAGAAAAGAACTATAATTCAACATCTATCAAACCCAACAACAGCCGCCTCCCCGAACCTTTCAGACGACCCGGCATGATAAATATAACAACACAATGACACTTACTATGAAAAACAAATCACAAGGTTTTACTCTCCCCGAGCTACTCGTTGTCGTCCTGATCATCGCGATTTTAGCGACGATCGGCTATCCCTCTTACCAACGCTACGTCCGCAAAACACGCTTGGAAAGCGTCCGCTCCGAGCTGCTGATCAACGCCCAAAACCTCGAGCGTTACTACGCCCAGCATGCGACCGTAAAAGCCGAAGCAGGCAATCCCTCGTTGCCTCCCTTGGTTCAAAACCAATATTTCAATATCTCCATCTTCAACTTCGAAGGCCCGGACGACAACGATAAAAAAATCGTAAACTCCGCCTCCTCAAGATACATCCTCGAAGCCAAACCCACAGACGAATACAAGTCCACTGAGACCTGCTCCGTTTACCTCAACAGCGACGGCATCTTCTGGGCAAGCAATTCCAAAAACAATGAAGACTGCCCGGGCTTCGAACCCATCAGCCAAGAATAATTGAAACCTACCGCCGCGATTCATCATAAAGGTCGTCTGAAAATTTTCAGACGACCTTTATTCTATTATCAACACCAAATCACGCCGTTCAATGCAATTTATGAACTGATACCGACCGCACCACTCTTATCCATATCCCCATCTTTGCCCACAACGGTCGATATCATGCTGACTTACACCCGCAGCGTCCGGCTGGATGCGCCGCTCGAACCGATATTCCGCTACTGTACTTCCCGACACGGATTTGCCTGTCAGTTTCCGTTTGACGTGCAATGGCTGTCGGAAAAGGAATACTGGGCGCGTGGAGATATTTTGGATTTCAGATACAGAATTTGCGGGATTTGGTTGCGGCATCGCGCCGAAATCATTTCGCTTGAGCCGAACCAATCGTTTACCGACCTGATGCTGGAAGGGATTTACCGCTCCTTCCGCCATACGCATGAATTCAGATTTTCCGGAGGACGTACCTGTGTGACGGATACGGTGGAATTTACTTTCGGGCTGGGAAAAACGGTTGACCGGCTAATCGGATTGCCGACTTTGCGTCGGACATTTGAAAAACGCCACTGTTTATTAAAAGAGTGGGCTGCCCGATGGAATGGTCATGTTGAAAAAACGCAGCAAATTGAATAAGTAATATAATACTTCATGGACAACATCACGACCACAGACACCATGAAACAACCCGGCAAAGGAAGTAAGCCACCCTAGTATTTCTACATTTAAATATTAAAATTTTTAAAAAACAAAAGATTGGAATTGTAATGAAAAAATTGCTTTTTGTATTGTTAGGACTGACAAGCCTTAATGTTTATGCTGCTGACCCAACCTATGATGCAACCAGGGGCGCATTGCAAAATAATTCGGCATTATGTCAGTATGGCTACAATCCCAACTGTGCGTCGTCTCGTCAGCACCAACGAAAACAGCCTACGGAAATTGTTAACATCAATGTCCCTTCAAAATATTTAGCATGGGCAATCAATCCTAAAACAGGTATTTCAGGTGGTGCAATGGATATGGATTCACTTGAGGCAGCCAAAAGACAAGCCATCAAGACCTGTGAACAAGGAGGGAGCAATGCTCCATGTGTAGTTGCAAAATGGGTTAGAAACGGCTGTCTTGCAGTTGCACAAGGTAGATATAAAGGCAAATGGAAAACTTTCTATGGAGTAGATGATCTTGGTCGTGCCGAAGCTAATGCATTAAATCAATGCCATACAACCGCAGGTGTAACACAGTGCAGAATTACCACTCCGGAAGGTTGCGCTCTGCCTAAATATTAATAGACCAAATGCCGTCTGAAATTTCAGACGGCATTTTATAAAAAATCGGCTTTATACCCGTCCTTATCTTATGCCTGCTGTTCAAAAGAACTGTGCCGCTGTTTATCAAAGACCGGCATGAGCGTGTAAAAGCATCCTTTAAAAAGCGCGGCATCCATACCGAAGTCTGATTGGTTCTGAAAAAACGCGTTCAATATTTCAGACGACCCTTGTTTAGCGAAAAAACAGGTCGTCTGAATGTTCAGACGACCTTCTTCATTCCTTCTACATCACAAAACGGCTGCCGGATAGGACCCGATGACTTTGACAAACGATGCGCGTTCGCTCAAGAGCCGCAGTGCGTTTTGGACTTTTTCGTCGTTTTGATGTCCTTCGATGTCGATGAAGAACAGGTATTCCCACAGCGCGGATTTGCTCGGGCGGCTTTCGAACTTAGTCATGGAAATGCCCGATTCGGTAAACGGCTGCAACAGCGCGGCGACGGCGCCGGCGCGGTTGGGCGCGGAGACTGCCAGCGAGGTTTTGTCATTGCCGCTGCTGCCTGTATCTTGATGCCCCATGACCAAGAAGCGCGTGGTGTTGTTCGGCTCGTCTTCGATACATTCGGCGACATAGTTCAAATGATAAATATCCGCTGCGGTACGCCCCGCGATGGCGGCGATACTGGGGTCGTCTGATTCTGTCACCAGCCTTGCCGCCTCTCCGTTGCTGGAAACGGCGATGCGCTCGGCGTTGGGCAGGTTGCGTCCGAGCCAGTCGTTGCATTGCGCCAGCGCTTGGGCGTGTGCGATGACTTTTGTGATGCCGCCCAATTCGTGCGTGCCTTTACGCAAAAGGTTGTGATGGATGCGGACAATGACTTCGCCGCAGGCTTTCAATGCGGTTACCGCCAATAAGTCTAAGGTGCGGCCGACCGAACCTTCGGTCGAGTTTTCAACCGGTGCGACCAAATAATCCGCCTGCCGCGTTTCGACTTGTCGGAAACACTGGTCTATGGTTTGAAAAGCGGCGGTATGGGCGGCATGGCCGAAATGTTTAATGGCTGCCTGCTGGGTAAACGTTCCCTGCGGACCGAGGTAGGCAATCGTCAGCGGACGCTCCACCGCCAAGCATTCACTCATCACTTCGCGAAACAGCCTTGCGATGGACTCGTCAGGCAGCGGGCCTTGGTTCAAACTCTGAATCCGCCTCAATACCGCCACTTCGCGCTCGGGACGGTACACCGCACCCGTTCCTTTCAATTCGCCGATGGCGTGCGCATGACCTGCGCGCTCGTTCAACAGGCGCAAAATCTCGGCATCGATTTCATCAATGGCATTGCGGTGCGGCAAAAGCTGTTCGTCAATGGATAAGGACATATCGACAAGCCCCTTTGTGATTCATTCATCAATATAAACAATCATTTTAACATCAAACAGGTCGTCTGAAAGCCTGAATACGTTTTCAGACGACCTGTTTTATAGTGGATTAACTTTAAATCAGGACAAGGCGACGAAGCCGCAGACAGTACAGATAGTACGGCAAGGCGAGGTAACGCCGTCCTGGTTTAAAGTTAATCCACTATATCATAAACGGCGTCATTTTCAGACGA
>NZ_AJMT01000003.1:0-19104 GCF_000260655.1 Neisseria sicca VK64 | reverse complement strand
CTCAACACAAAGGGACAAGTGCAAACCGCCCACATTCATTTTATAGTGGATTAACTTTAAACCAGTACGGCGTTGCCTCGCCTTAGCTCAAAGAGAACGATTCTCTAAGGTGCTGAAGCACCAAGTGAATCGGTTCCGTACTATCTGTACTGTCTGCGGCTTCCTCGCCTTGTCCTGATTTAAATTTAATCCACTATATATAGGCTAAAGTTTGCCAGTTTCAGTTCGATTCCTGATATTTCGTCATGTCGAGAACAGTGATGTCTTCATGATCGAACATATTATCCCAAATTTGCTTATACAGTTCTTTTGCGGTCATTTGTTGAGGGATTTCAAAGGCTGCATCGGTGCTGGGAAATTGATCATATAGCTTTTCTTCCGTCCAGAAATTTAAGCCAAACCTTAAACTCTCTTTAATTCTGAATCGGGTTGATATGGGTAAGTTTTGATATTCAGGATACAGATATTCTTCCACTAATTTTTTTACACTATCTCGATTTACCAAATTCATACCTGATAATCCTTCAAGTCTGTCATCGACACCTTTGTGTAATAATCCAAGAAAAATTCTTATATATTCAGGGCTGACTTTATATGTTTTGCTCATTTAAATTTACCAAAAATCGAAACTGATTTACCGGTTGGTGGGAAAGTAAGATAGGTTGAAACCCACCATTTAAAAAGGTCGTCTGAAAACCCTGTTTCAGGTTTTCAGACGACCTTTCATCTTTATTTTTCGTTTTGTTTGTACCAGTCGATGAATTCGTCCGGTTTGGCGAAGCCGAGCAAGGGGTCGCTGCGGCGGCCGTCGGCGTGGATGGCGAATATGCCCGGCGGGCCGTAGATTCCGTATTCTTTGTAGAGTGCCTGATGTTCGGGCGTGTTGGCGGTTACGTCGATTTGGAAGAAGCGTTCCATATCGACGGCTTCATGCACTTGCGGCTGGTTGAGCGTGTAGTTTGCCATTTCTTTGCAGGAAATACACCAGTCAGCGTAGAAATCCAAAACGACGGGTTTGTCGGGGTTGGCTTTCAATGCGGCGTCCATGGCGGCTTTGAGTTCGGCGACGTCGGTGAACATTTTGCCGTGGTCGGTGGTTTTGCCTGCTTCGGACGGGGGAGAGAGCGTCAGGAAGTGGTGCAGGGCGGTGGTTTGTTTGTTTGCGCTTTGCCAGCCGAACCATGCGCCGCCGATGATGAGCAGGAAGCCTAAAACGGAGGCGGCGGTTTTCAGACGACCTTTTTGTTTGCCGGATTTAACCAGCAACATGACGGCAGGGACGATCATGAGCAGGGTGTAAAGCGCGACAACGAGGTAGTAGGGCAGGTGCGGCGTGGCGAGATAGACGGCTACGGCAAGCAGGATGAAGCCGAAGGCGTATTTGATGCCGTTCATCCAGTCGCCTGCTTTGGGCAGGACGTGGCCGCCGAATGTGCCGATGAGGATCAGCGGAACGCCGGTGCCGAGTGCCAAGACATACAACGCCAGCCCGCCCAAAACGGCATCGCCGGTTTGTCCGATATAGCCCAAGGCGAATCCGAGCGGCGGGGCGACGCAGGGGCCGACGATCAGCGCGGAGAGTATGCCCATGACGAAGACGGAGAAGATTTTGCCGCCGGAGAGTTTGCTGCTTTGGTTTTGGAAATAGGATTGGACGGCGTTGGGCAGTTGGATGTTGAAGAGTCCGAACATGGAAAGCGCGAGGACGACCATCAGGCCTGCGGCGGCAAGGACGACCCATGCCTGTTGCAGCCATACGGTCAGAAGCGCGCCCGTCAAGCCTGCGATGACGCCGACCAGCGTGTAGGTCAGTGCCAAACCTTGCACATACGCTACGGACAGTGCGAAGGCGCGGCCTTTGCCGGCGGTTTTATCGCCGACAATAATGCTGGAAACAATCGGTAAAAGCGGATACATACAGGCGGTAAAGCTCAAGAATACCCCTGCGGTAAAAAACGCCAACAGGTTGGCGTTTAATGTGTCCCACGATAATTTGAAGCGGCTGCTGTCGTCGTTTTGCGAGGCTTTAGGCGCGGCGGCGGGGGATGGTTTGGCGGAATCGGGTTGCAGGAAGCGGTCTTTGGCGGATATGGGTTCGTCGCTTTGCGGCTGGTACAGGCCGTTGCCATTAATCTCGAAAGACGTGTCCACGGGCGGGTAACATACGCCGGCTTCGGCACAACCTTGATAAGTCAGCGTCAGCCTGTAGGTCGGCGCGGCTTTTTTGTAAGGCCAGTTGACCTGCGCGGCGCGGTGGAACACGGTTTGTTTGCCGAAAAACTCATCTTCTTTGGCTTCGCCTTTGCTGAAAACCGGTTCTCCCAATACGCCTTCAGGCGCGGTGGCGGCGACGATTTTCGATTGGTACATATAGTAGCCGTCGGCGATTTTGAATTCGACGTTGATGCCTTTGTCGGTAACGTTCACTTGCGGCACGAACGCTTTTTCAGGCGGCAGCAAATCGTCGGCGTTTACAGCGAACGCGCTGGAACACAGGGCAAAAAAGGCGGTAAAGAAGTAAAGGAGTTTTTTCATGGCGTCTTCTCAGTGGAAGGGTTGAACAGGCGCATTATAAACGCAGCAGCCGTTTATAGGCCTTAATTTATATTAAAAGCAGCGATTGTTTTTTATAGTGGATTAACTTTAAACCAGTACGGCGTTGCCTCGCCTTAGCTCAAAGAGAACGATTCTCTAAGGTGCTGAAGCACCAAGTGAATCGGTTCCGTACTATCTGTACTGTCTGCGGCTTCGTCACCTTGTCCTGATTTAAAGTTAATCCACTATATCGTTGCGAGGGGGGATTATCGGGCTGCTTGATAGATGATGCCCGTCGGATTGTCTCTTTTTCATAGCCGATTGGAACGGGAAAGGTCGTCTGAAAACGGATTTTCCGGTTTTCAGACGACCTTTCCAATTTTTTGCTTGTTTAAGGATAAGCAATATAGGCGTAAGCCGAGTGGTTGTGTATCGACTCGAAGTTTTCGCTTTCGACGATGAAGCTTTCAATACGTCCGTCGGCAATCAGCGCGGTTGCTACGTCGCGCACCATGTCTTCTACGAATTTCGGGTTTTCATAGGCTTTTTCGGTAACGTATTTTTCATCGGGGCGTTTGAGCAGGCCGTAAAGCTGGCAGCTTGCCTGCGCTTCCACGCAGTCGATGATTTCCTCGATGCCGACTTCGGCGTTGGCGGTCAGGCTGACGGTAACGTGCGAGCGTTGGTTGTGCGCGCCGTATTGGGAAATTTCTTTGGAACACGGACACAAAGAGGTTACGGGCACCATGACTTTCAAATTATGGCTGTATGCGCCGTTTTTGATTTCGCCTGTCAGGGTAACGTCATAGTCCAGCAGAGATTGGATGCCGGAAACAGGGGCGGATTTTTTGCGGAAGAAGGGGAAGGAAACGCTGATTTTGCCGGAATGGGAGTCTAAAAGCGCAACCATTTCGGCAGTCAGTTTGTGCAGCCTGTCGAAATCCAAAGCCTCGGTTTGTTGTTCCATCAACGCCACGAAGCGCGACATATGCGTGCCTTTTTGGTCGGCGGGCAGGAAAACCGTCATGGTCAGGCGGGCGACGGTGGATTGGCTGCCTTCGGCGGTATTCAAAGTAATCGGAAAGCGCAGGTCTTTGATACCGACCTGGTTAATCGGCAGATTGCGTAAATCTCGGCTGGATTGCACGTCTGCAATGGCGTTCATGCGTTGTTTGTCCTTAATTGTCGGATTGTTGGGGTGTGTGTCGTTTGGAAACGGATTCATGCCGTCCGTTTTGCAAATGCGAGATTATATCACTTGCAAACCGTGTCCGCATTGATTGTTTCTATTTTTCGGATAGTGATAAAATCCTGAATTATTCATATCTTTACAAGGTTGAACCGAGATGAAATTCGCCACCAAAGTCATCCATTCCAGCTACGATTGCGACGAACACAACCGCGCGCTGATGCCGCCGATTTATCAGAACAGTATGTTCGCGCTGCACGAAATCGGCGAGCAGGTTCCCTACCGCTATTCGCGCCTGAGCAATCCGACCCGTCAGGTTTTGGAAGATACGGTTGCCGATTTGGAACGCGGGGCGGCGGGTTTTGCCTTTTCCAGCGGTATGGCAGGCATTGATGCCGTGTGGCGTACCTTCCTGCGACCAGGCGATACCATCGTCGCCGTTGCCGATATTTACGGCGGCGCGTATGACTTGTTGGTTGACGTCTATAAAGAGTGGGGCGTGAACGTTGTCTTTGCCGATTTGGGCAACCCCAACCGCTTGGACGAACTGCTTGCCGCGCACAAGGTGAAACTGGTTTGGCTGGAAACCCCGTCCAATCCGCTTTTGCGGCTAGTGGACATCAAAGCGCTTGCCGCCAAAGCCCACGCAGCCGGCGCGTTGGTCGGCATCGACAACACCTTCGCCACGCCGTATCTGCAACAGCCGCTGGAAATGGGCTGCGACATCGTGTTCCACTCCGCCACCAAATACCTTTGCGGACACTCCGACGTATTGATGGGCATCGTCGCTGTCAAAACCAAAGAACTGGCGAAACCGCTGCACGACATGATGGTGCATACCGGCGCGATTGCCGGCCCGATGGACTGCTGGCTGGTGTTGCGCGGCATTAAAACGCTCGCCTTGCGCATGGAGGCGCACTGCAAAAACGCGCTCGACATCGCCCGCCGCCTTGAAGCCCATCCCGCCGTGGAAAAAGTGTTCTATCCCGGCCTGCCGTCTCACGAACATTACGAACTGGCGAAAACCCAAATGCCCAAAGGCATCGGCGGCGTGGTAACGGTTTACCTCAAAAACGACACGCGCGAAGCGGCAAACAGCGTGATTAAAAACATGAAACTGGTCAAAATGGCGTCCAGCCTCGGCGGCGTCGAAAGTCTGGTCAACCATTGCTATTCCCAGTCCCACAGCGGCGTGCCGCATGATGTGAAAATGGAAATGGGCATCAAAGTCGGCCTGCTGCGCTTCTCCATCGGTATTGAAGACGCGGATGATATTTGGAACGATATTTCCAAAGCTTTGGATTCAACGTTGTAAAGATAAATAGGTCGTCTGAAAAGTGCGTAGCGGGTTTCGCTGAAGCGGTTTCAGACGACCTTTTAGCTGACCTCACGTTAGAAAGGCAAAATCATGAAAACCCTGATCTCCACCCTTATGACCGCAATCATTCTGACCGCCTGTACTTCGCCTGCTGAAAAACCGCAGCCGTCCCAACCTGTCACGTCGTCTGAAAAACCATCCGAACCGCGTCAAGCGTCAACGCCGGCTTTGGCGGCGAAATGGTTTGTGGTTTCTTTCGACAAATTCACCGAAAAAGATTTGGCGGGCAGAACGGCTTTTTTGGATTTGAGCAAAATGCCCAAGGCGCATGGCAAGATGGGTTGCAATCATTTGACGCTTCAAGCGAAGGAAGCCGGAGCGGGCAAAATTGATTTTGGTCCGATTGCCACGACGATGATGCTGTGTGAAGACATGAAGCTGGAAGAGGCTTTCTTGAACATGAAAAGCGTGTGGAACTATCGTTTCGACGGCAATGATTTGATTTTGGAGCAAAACGGCAAAACCATGCGCCTGCGCCGTCAGCCGTAAATTTTGAGTTTTATAGTGGATTAACTTTAAACCGGTACGGCGTTGCCTCGCCTTAGCTCAAAGAGAACGATTCTCTAAGATGCTGAAGCACCAAGTGAATCGGTTCCGTACTATCTGTACTGTCTGCGGCTTCGTCGCCTTGTTCTGATTTAAAGTTAATCCACTATAGTTCGGCTTAAAGGTCGTCTGAAAACCGGACAATCAGGTTTTCAGACGACCTTTCGTCAAGCGAACGGGTATAATACCTCTCGTTTCCCATCCCGCACACACAAGGAATCCCATTATGGCAGCCTCGCCCGAAGCCAAGTTCACCGAAGAAAAAGTCTTGTGGATTAAACACCATACGCCCAAGCTGATGACTTTTGCCATCAGCCGCCCCGAATCCTACCGCTTCTCGGCAGGGCAGTTTTCGCGGCTCGGGTTTCGCGACGGCGAAGGCTTTATCTGGCGCGCGTATTCCGTCGTGTCCGCCGAATACGCCGACACGCTTGAATATTTTGCCGTTTTGATCGAAGGCGGCCCCATGTCCGCGCGGTTCGCCGCCATGAAAGAGGGCGACACCATACTGCTCGATAAAACCGCTACGGGCTTCCTCCTGCCCGAACGCTTCCCCGACGGCAAGGACTTGGTCATGCTCTGCACGGGTTCTGGCATCGCACCTTTCCTCTCCATCATCGAGCAACCCGAAATCTGGCAGCGTTTCGACCGCTTGATTTTGGCGCACTCGGTTTCTTTCGCCGATGAACTGATTTTCAGACGACGTGTTGAAGCGTTGAAAGACCATCCGCTGATTGGCGAGTATTTCCACAAATTCCGCTTCGTCCCCATTACCACGCGCGAGGAAACCGAAGGCGCGTTGAGCGGCAAGCGCATTCCCGAGCTGCTGAAAGACGGCAGCCTCGAAACATACGCGGGATTCAAGTTCACCAAAGCGGACACGCGCTTTATGGTCTGCGGCAATCCCGCCATGGTCAAAGACACGTTCCAAGCCCTGATGGACTTGGGCTTCGCCATGCACCGCAACCGCATCCCGGGCGAAATCATGATGGAAAACGGGTTTTGAGCCTGATGATCCGGTAAGGTCTCAATAGAAGCAAAAAAGGTCGTCTGAAAAACGGTTTGCCGTTTCAGACGACCTTTTGTTTGAATGGTTTTGCAGCCGTCGGTATGGGGCGCGGCTGCTTATTCTTCACGTGGTTCTTCTAAATAATCATCCGCCTGTTGTTCGCGGGATTTCTTTTCTTTGTCCTTCTTTTTGTCCTTGTCGGGAATGGCGGCATTGATTAACGCGCCTGTGCCTTTGACAGCGATTTTACCTGCGGTCATGACGGTGGTGGCGGCCAGATTGACGGCGCTGGTGACGATACAGCCGCTGAGTGCCAAACTGAGGAACACAGGAAGAAGAAGGGATTTTATGTTCATCAATGTTCGCATCCGCATTGATGGTCGTGGTGTCCGCCGCTGCATCCGGAAGCCGCTTCATACCAGCTTTCGTCGTCGCCGTCGAATTCTTCCATTTCGTCAAATTCGCCGTTTTCAATCAGCGCGACAAGCTCTTCGAGGCTTTGCGCCCCTTCGACCCAAAAGCAGGGGATATCGGGCGGCGTATCGGGAGCGAGCAGGGCGGCGGTTTGGTCATGCCACGCGATCCAATAGCCGTTTTCGGTGTGGACGAATTGGGCATCGGGATGAATGGTTTCTCCGGTCGTTCCGACCAGCATTCTTTCGGCAATGTCGGCTTGGTAGGGTTGAATCTGCATGATGGGTACCTGTGAACAAAATCAGCTTTAATTGTAACGGAAAATCCATGGCGGATTATAGTGGATTAACTTTAAACCAGTACGGTGTTGCCTGGCCTTAGCTCAAAGAGAACGATTCTCTAAGGTGCTGAAGCACCAAGTGAATCGGTTCCGTACTATCTGTACTGTCTGCGGTTTCATCGCCTTGTCCTGATTTAAATTTATAGTGGATTAAAATTGCAATGATACGGCGTTGCCAACGCCCTTATGTACTACCCGTACACGGCGGGCGTTGCCGCCTTGTCTCATTTTTATTTTAATCCACTATAATCCACTATAAATCGTCTTTCGAGATGGGGCAAAGCGGGCTTGAATCCGTAGGCGACAGTTTCGATATCAGAGGTCGTCTGAAAACAAGCGCGGCGGATTGCGTTCAAATATTTGCCCAATAAAAAAGCAGCCCGTTTCAGGCTGCTTTTTGCATCAAGGGATGTAACGCGTCAATCTTATACCACTTCGGCTTTGGTGATGACGACAGGTTCGGTCGGTACGTCGTCGTGGTAGCCGTGGCGTTTGGTGGCGACGCCTTCGATGGCATCGACTACATCAAAACCATCGACGACTTTGCCGAATACGGCGTAGCCCCAGTCTTGGACGACAGTTTTGCCGTACAGATCTTTGGAACGGAAGTTCAGGAAGGCGTTGTCGGCGGTGTTGATGAAGAATTGCGCGCTGGCGGAATGCGGGTCGGAGGTGCGCGCCATGGCGATGGTGTATTTCTCGTTGGGCAGGCCGTTGGACGCTTCGTTTTGAATCGGCTCGCGTGTTTCTTTTTCGTTCATGTTTTCGTCCATGCCGCCGCCTTGAATCATGAAGCCTTTGATGACGCGGTGGAAGATTACGCCGTCGTAGAAGCCGTCTTTGACGTATTGTTCGAAATTTTTGGCGGTAACGGGGGCTTTGTCGAAATCGAGTTCGATTTTGATGTCGCCTTTGTTGGTGTGCAGGATAATCATGGGTTTCCTTTCGTTAAGAATCTTTTTACAAATGGTGCTGGGCGGAAAAACTTCAAGGTCGTCTGAAAAATATTCTTTCAGACGACCTTGGCTAGGGTTTTACGGGTTTACATCAGGATGAAATAAGCCCACAGTGCAACCAATACGATACAGAGGACGTTCAGCAGCAAGCCGACGTTCATCATTTCGCGTTGCTTGATTAACCCCGTACCGAACACAATCGCGTTGGGCGGCGTGGCAACCGGCAGCATGAACGCGCAAGATGCGCCGATGCCGATGACGAATACCAAGACTTGTTCGGGCAGCCCCATTTGCGTGGCGATGCTGGCGAAAATAGGTACAAGCAGCGCGGCGGAGGCGGTGTTACTGGTGAACTCGGTCAGGAAGATGATGAAGGTGGCGACTACGAAAATCACCAGCAGCGGATGCGCGGCGGTGAAAGTGGTAGCCACCTGCTGACCCAAGGCTTCGGATGCGCCGGAAGATTGCAGCAGCGCGCTCAAGCTGATACCGCCGCCGAAGAGCATCAACACACCCCAGTCGGTATTGCGGGCGACTTCTTTCCATTGCGCCACGCCGAATACGACGACGGCGACGGCGGCAATCAGGGCGATGACGGTGTCGGGGTTGGAAATGCCGAACGCTTCTTTGATTTTGGAGCTGAATACCCAAGCGACGGCAGCAGCGATGAAAATCAACAGTGCAATCACGCGGTGCAGCGTCCAAGGGATAGACTCGGCTTTGACTTCGACGCGTTCGTTCAGATTGGGCTTGAGGATGACGTACATGGAAAACAGCATCAAGGGCAGAATCAACAGCATCATCGGCAGGCCGAGCTTCATCCAGCCGACGAAGTCCAGATTCAGGGCTTTGGCGGCGATCATGTTCGGCGGCGAACCGACCACGGTACCCAAACCGCCGATACTGGCGCAGTAGGCAATGCCGAGCAGGACGAAGACGTAGGTTTTACGTTCTTTTTCTTGGTCGAGGTGGCTCATCATACCCATTGCCAAAGGCAGCATCATGGCGGCGGTGGCGGTGTTGCTGATCCACATGGACAGGAAGGCGGTAACGGCAAACAGCATCAATACGGCGACTTTCATATTGCCGCGCGACAGGCGCAAGAGGTTGACGGCGATTTTGCGGTCGAGGCGCTGCATGTGCAGGGCGGTGGCAAGCGCGAAGCCGCCGAAGAAGATGTAAATCGTCGGATCGGCAAAACCCGCCATCGCTTTTTTGATGTCCATATCGGGGAAACCGAGCACGACGGCGAGAATCGGCACCATCAATGCGGTTACGGTGATGTGGACGGCTTCGGTGAACCAAAGCGCGGCAACGAAAATCAACAGCGCGATGCCTTTGTTGGCATCGGTGCTGTAGGGCAGGATGCTGTAAATGCCGAAACAGACGACGGCGGAAATGATGGTGGTCAGCAGGCCCTTAAAGTCGGTAATCGGCTTTTGCGCACTGAGCAGCTCGACATTCTCAGGATGCTGGGTTTTGTCCTTTGCATGTAAGTCCATGGAGTATTCCTCTGAAACATAACGTGAAATCGCTAAAACCGCTGAAGCATAGGCTCATCGCCCGCCATTGCTTTTTTATTGATTTCACTGAATCGGTTTTTCTTGTTTCCCGCAGCGAGTTGTTCGCAGGCTTTGGATTTCAGGCAAACAAAGCCGTGCGGCATGGCAATGAGTATATTTGTAATCGGGTGTAGTGTAAATATAATGTTAACAATCGGGTGCGGTTTTTTACGAAAACGGATTGATGGGAAACTAAAAATATCTTTTTGTTGATTTTCAGACGACCTCTTTTGTAGTTAAAGCGTTAAGGTCGTCTGAAATACTTAAAACATGCCGTTATCGTGATATGATGCCGCATCTTTAACGACGCCGTCACGTCAATGAAAAAAATATTCAAAATCCTCCTGAAAGCCGTGTTGGCATTTATCATCGCCGCCATCCTTTACTTTGCCGCCGCTTACATACTTGGTAAGATTCCGCAGGACAGCATTGAAGCCTCCGATGGCGAGGTAACCCTTTACCTGAACAGCAACGGCGTACACGCCGACATCGTCATGCCGCTTTCAGACGACCTTTTCGACTGGACCAGTATCATCAACCCTGCCGACAGTCCCGCAGGGCAAGGCGATGCGCCCATCCGCTACGTTGGCATAGGCTGGGGCGAGCGCAATTTCTATTTGAACACGCCGCAGTGGTCGGATTTGACCGCCTCTACGGCAGTACAGGCGTTAAGCGGAATCAACAGCACACTGATTCACGCCATCTACTACCGCGATCCGCCGAGAGAAGGCGAAAATACCGTCAAATTTACCGTCAGCCGCGAACAATACCTCCGCCTGAGTGCCAACCTGATGCGCCATTTCAAATTGAAAGCAGGCAAAGCCATCCCCGTCGCCGGCGCGCATTACAGCCCTGACGACGCATTTTATGAGGCAGAAGGACGCTACCATCTTTTTAATACGTGTAACAGCTGGCTCAACCGCCGCCTGACCGAAAGCGGTATCAACGGCGTTGTCTGGACACCATTCCCCGATCCGCTGCTCGACAGCCATCGTACCAATACAGCAGAAAACCCATGAAAACCCTGACCATCCGCCATCTCACGCTTGGCAGCGGGCAACCGAAAATCGCCGTTCCCTTGGTTGCCCGAGACGAAGCAGCCTTATCCGCCGCCCTGAAAAACCTCGAACACGCCTGTTTCGATATTATCGAGTTCAGAGCCGACTATTTCGCCCAAGCGGGCAACCCCGAATACCTGCTTACCCAAGCCGCCGCCGTGCGCAGCGCCTTTCCCGAAACCCCGCTGTTGTTTACCTTCCGACGGGCGGAAGAAGGCGGCGAATACCCTTGCAGCAAAGCGTATTATTTCGAGTTGCTCGATAAAGCTGCCGCTTCAGGCATTATCGACATCATAGACATCGAACTTTCCGCCGGAGAAAGCGAAGTCCGCCAAGCGGTTGCCGCCGCCAAAGCACACAACACCGCTGTCCTGATGAGCAACCACGATTTTCATCAAACGCCCGCCAAATCGGACATCACAGGTCGTCTGAAAAAAATGGAAGAGGCAGGCGCGGACATCTGCAAAATCGCCGTGATGCCCCAAAGCCCCGCCGATGTCCTGACGCTTTTGGACGCCACTTGGGAAGCCCGTCAAACCGCAAACCGCCCGATTGTTACCATCTCCATGGGCAAGCTCGGACTCGTCAGCCGCATCGCAGGCTCAACCTTCGGCTCAGCCATCACATTCGGCACGGCAGGAGCCGCCTCCGCCCCCGGCCAGCTCGATTCCGCCAACCTGAAAAACATTTTGGATGTTTTGGAAAACGGTAACACCGCCAGATAACAATACATACAAATACAAAAAAACAAAAGGTCGTCTGAATCAGCGTTCAGACGACCTTTTTAGGATATTCCGCTATAATGGCGGCAATTTGAATAGAAAAGGAAAGTTATGAACCGTCTGTACCCCCACCCGATTATCGCCCGCGAGGGCTGGCCGTTTATCGGCGGCGGTTTGGTATTGAGTTTGCTGGTGTCTGCCTGCTGCGGCTGGTGGTCGCTGCCGTTTTGGGTGTTCACCGTATTTGCCCTGCAATTTTTCCGCGATCCCGCCCGCGAAATCCCGCAAGACCCCGAAGCGATTTTAAGCCCCGTTGACGGACGCATCGTCGTCGTCGAGCGCGCGCGTGATCCTTACCGTGATACCGAAGCGTTGAAAATCAGCGTGTTCATGAACGTCTTTAATGTCCACTCGCAAAAATCGCCTGCCGACTGCACCGTGACCGCCGTCGAATACAATAAAGGCAAATTCCTCAATGCCGATTTGGACAAAGCCAGTACCGAAAACGAACGCAACGCCGTACTGGCGACTACCGCGTCAGGTCGCGAAATCACCTTCGTCCAAGTCGCAGGCTTGGTTGCCCGCCGTATTTTGTGTTACACCAAAGTGGGCGAGAAACTGACCCGCGGCGAACGCTACGGCTTTATCCGCTTCGGTTCGCGCGTCGATATGTATCTGCCGGTTGACGCGCAGGCTCAAGTTGCCATCGGCGACAAAGTCACCGGCGTTCGTACTGTTTTGGCGCGCCTGCCGCTCCAAGCCCCTGAAGCTGCCGCGCCGACCGAAACCGCAAGCGCCGCACAAGCGGAAACGCCCGCTCCGGCGCAAGCTGCTGCCGAAGTAGTCCAATCCGAAATCGAAGCGGCTGCCGATAAAGTCCGCAATGCCGCAGAGCAGTCATTGAAAGACTGACGGCTGACAGCTGAACAAGAGGTCGTCTGAAAACCTTTTTCAGACGACCTTGTTTTATCAGAAACGGTAAATACGGTATAATTTGAACCCAACACACATTACACCCGACGGATTGATTCCCCGTCGGTTTTCCCTTTTCAGACGACCTGTACCGAATATCAAAAATCCATCCATGACCGCAAAATCCTCTAAAACCGCATCAAAAACTAAAGCCAAAACAAACGCTAAACCGAGCACGCGCCGTCAAAGCCAAACAAAGGCGCAGACAGAGCCGAACAAGGTTTCCGAGCGTTTGAAGGCTGCCAAAGCGCTGCAAAAAAATGAAGAAAAAAAAGCGCGCCCCGAGCATGTCGTCAATTTGATTAACGACGCGCTGTGGCTCTTCGGGCTGATGGTGACGGTCTTCATCGCCATTTCCCTCGCCAGCTTCAAAATGACCGACCCCGCATGGTCGCGCAGCGTGCCAAAATCGGATGACATCGCCAATTTCGGCGGGCTGTTTGGCGCGTATGTTTCCGATGTCGGCTATTATCTCTTTGGTCTGTCGTTTTGGTGGTGGATCGCCGCTTCGTGCGTTTTCCTCTATAAAAATTTCCGCCCGCTGCAAAAGCGCGAGAACTACAAATCGTACAACCACGGCGTTGCCGCGCTGGCTTTGTTCCTGCTTTTGGTGTGCAGCCCGATTCTCGAATATTTCACCTTTCAAAATACTTTGGACGAAACCCTGCCTGTCGGTGCGGGCGGTTTGGTCGGCGCTTTGGCTGGTTCGGGCTTGGCTTGGCTGCTGGGCAAATCCGGCAGCCTGCTGATTATGTGCGTCATGCTGCTGCTTTCTGTTTCCTTGCTGGCGCAAGTGTCTTGGCTGGAAGTGATGGCGAAAACAGGACGCAATACCGAAAGCCTGTTTTCAGGCATTTGGGGTCGTCTGAAAAAAGCATTGGGCAGACGCAAGGACGACGGCTCGACCGCCGAAGCCTTGGAAACGGAAAACACACGCCGTATGGTGAAAGAAGCCAAAAACATCACCGCCACGCCCGTTACCCCGCTTGCAGGCAGCACCAGCAACCGCAAATCTGTTGCGGTCTCCGTCGCGCCGCCACCCAAAATTCAGGCTTCTTTGTTTGAAGACAACGAGCCGCAACAGACAGGCGAATACCACAAACCCAGCATGAGCCTGCTGCGCCTGCCCAACGGCGAACCCGTCAGCATCAATCCCGCCGAATTAGAGCGCACTGCCGAATTGATTGAATCCAAGTTGGCAGAATTCGGCATCGGCGTGCAAGTCGTTTCCGCCACTTCCGGCCCTGTGATTACGCGTTATGAAATCGAACCCGCACAAGGCATAAAAGGCAGCCAAATCGTTGCCCTGTCTAAAGATTTGGCGCGTTCCATGTCGCTGCAATCCGTGCGCATCGTGGAAACCATCGCGGGCAAAAACACCATGGGCATCGAGTTGCCCAACGAAAAACGCCAAGACGTGATGTTGAGCGAAATCTTGTCTTCGCCCGTGTTTACTGAAGCCAAATCCAAGCTGACCGTCGCGTTGGGTAAAGACATTTCCGGTACGCCCGTCGTCGGCGATTTGGCAAAAATGCCGCACCTTTTGGTCGCCGGTATGACCGGTTCGGGTAAGTCCGTCGGTGTGAACGGCATGATTATGTCCATGCTTTTCAAAGCCACGCCCGACGAAGTCCGCTTCATTATGATTGACCCGAAAATGCTCGAATTGAGCATTTACGACGGCATTCCGCACCTGCTTTGCCCGGTCGTTACCGATATGCGCGAAGCAGGGCAGGCGTTGAACTGGTGTGTCGCCGAAATGGAAAAACGCTACCGCCTGCTTTCCCACGCCGGCGTGCGTAATCTGGAAGGCTTCAACCAAAAAGTCGAAGCCGCCAAAGCATCGGGCAAACCCATGCCCAACCCGTTCAGCCTGAATCCGGACGACCCCGAGCCGCTGGAAAAACTGCCGATGATTGTGGTCGTTATCGACGAGTTGGCAGACCTGATGATGACCGAACGCAAAGCCGTCGAGCAACAAATCGCCCGCCTCGCCCAAAAAGCGCGTGCCGCCGGTATCCATATGATTGTCGCAACCCAACGACCAAGCGTCGATGTCGTCACCGGCTTGATTAAAGCGAATATCCCGACGCGCATGGCGTTTACCGTGCAAAGCAAAATCGACAGCCGTACCATCCTCGACCAAATGGGCGCTGACGAATTGCTGAAATACGGCGACTCCCTGTTCCTGCAACCGGGCAGCGCCGAGCCGACCCGCCTGCAAGGCGCGTTTGTTTCAGACGACGAGGTGCATCAAGTCGTCAACTACGTCAAATCGCAAGCCCCCGCCGACTATGTCGAAGGTTTACTCAGCGGTGAAGCCGCGCTGGAAACCACCAATATCGTCAATCCGAATGCAGGCAGCGACGAATTGTTCGACCAAGCCGTCGCCTACATTTTGGAAAGCAAAAAAACTTCCATCTCCTCTCTGCAACGCCAGTTGCGCATCGGCTACAACCGCGCCGCCAACTTGATGGAAGCGCTCGAAAACGCCGGTGTCGTTTCCCCCGCAGACATCAACGGCAGCCGCAGGATTCTGGCACAAAAAGACCAGTTGTGATCTCAATAATTACCAAAGGTCGTCTGAAAACCGGTTATATCTGTTTTCAGACGACCTTTTATGATGTCGGATTCAATACCTTATTTTATTGGGGCAAAATCGGTCCGTCTATCGACGATATAGTGGATTAACTTTAAATCAGGACAAGGCGAGGCAACGCCGTGCTGGTTTAAAGTTAATCCACTATATTATCCAGTCAATCAAACATTGTGATATACTAGCCAGCTAATTTTCCTGCCTTTTGCAAGCAACGGACGATAAAGCCCCGATGGGTCGGAGCCGCTTTTGCAGTCATCATTGGCAAAAGGATTCCCATTTTTTATTTAACACAACAAATTAAGGTCTTACGATGAGCGTAACTGTTGAAACTTTAGAAAATCTGGAACGCAAAGTAGTGTTGTCTCTGCCTTGGTCCGAAATCAACGCAGAAACCGATAAAAAACTGAAACAAACCCAACGCCGTGCAAAAATCGACGGTTTCCGTCCGGGTAAAGCACCTTTAAAAATGATTGCCCAAATGTACGGTGCAAGCGCTCAAAATGATGTCATCAATGAAATGGTCCAACGCCGTTTCTACGATGTTGCCGTTGCCCAAGAATTGAAAGTTGCCGGCTATCCGCGTTTCGAAGGCGTTGAAGAACAAGACGATAAAGAATCCCTGAAAATCGCTGCGATTTTCGAAGTGTTCCCTGAAGTCGTTATCGGCGATTTGTCTGCACAAGAAGTCGAAAAAGTAACCGCTTCCGTCGGCGATGCCGAAGTGGACCAAACCGTAGAAATCCTGCGCAAACAACGCACCCGCTTCAACCATGTTGAGCGCGAAGCCCAAAACGGCGACCGCGTCATCATCGACTTCGAAGGCAAAATCGACGGCGAACCTTTCGCCGGCGGCGCATCCAAAAACTACGCCTTCGTATTGGGCGCAGGTCAAATGTTGCCTGAATTTGAAGCCGGCGTAGTCGGCATGAAGGCAGGCGAAAGCAAAGACGTTACCGTCAATTTCCCTGAAGACTACCACGGTAAAGACGTTGCCGGTAAATCCGCTGTTTTCACCATCACATTGAACAACGTATCCGAACCCACCCTGCCCGAAGTTGATGCCGACTTCGCCAAAGCATTGGGTATCGCCGACGGCGACGTTGCCAAAATGCGCGAAGAAGTGAAGAAAAACGTAGGTCGCGAAGTTGAGCGCCGCGTAAACGAACAAACCAAAGAATCTGTAATGAACGCGCTGCTCAAAGCTGTAGAGCTGAAAGCGCCTGTTGCTTTGGTAAATGAAGAAGCCGCCCGCTTGGCAAACGAAATGAAACAAAACTTCGTCAACCAAGGCATGGCTGACGCTGCCAACTTGGATCTGCCTTTGGATATGTTCAAAGAGCAAGCCGAACGCCGCGTATCTTTGGGTCTGATTTTGGCCAAACTGGTTGAAGAAAACAAACTGGAACCGACTGAAGAGCAAATCAAAGCCGTTGTTGCCAACTTCGCAGAAAGCTACGAAGATCCTCAAGAAGTGATCGACTGGTACTACGCAGAGCCTTCCCGCCTGCAAGGTCCGACTTCTTTGGCAGTAGAAAGCAACGTCGTTGATTTCGTTTTGGGCAAAGCCAAAGTAACCGAAAAAGCTTTGTCTTTTGACGAAGTGATGGGCGCACAAGCCTAATCATCTTCAAAAGGTCGTCTGAAACAGACAACTTGAAAGCACCAAAGCACCCCTTTGGTGCTTTCGCAACATTGACAGGAGACAAAAATGTCCTTCGATTTCAATAATTACCTCGTTCCTACCGTTATCGAACAAAGCGGCCGCGGCGAGCGTGCATTTGATATTTACTCGCGCCTTTTGAAAGAGCGCATCGTATTTTTGATTGGCCCGGTAACCGACGAGTCCGCCAATTTGGTGGTTGCCCAGCTGTTGTTTTTGGAAAGTGAAAATCCGGACAAAGATATTTTCTTCTACATCAATTCCCCCGGCGGCTCGGTAACGGCAGGCATGTCGATTTACGACACCATGAATTTCATCAAGCCCAACGTCTCCACTTTGTGCTTAGGGCAAGCGGCAAGCATGGGCGCATTCCTGCTCTCGGCAGGCGAAAAAGGCAAACGTTTCGCCCTGCCCAACAGCCGTATCATGATTCACCAACCTTTAATCAGCGGCGGTTTGGGCGGTCAGGCATCCGATATTGAAATCCATGCCCGCGAGCTGTTGAAAATCAAAGAGAAACTCAACCGCCTGATGGCGAAACACTGCGGCCGAGACTTGGCAGATTTGGAGCGCGACACCGACCGCGACAACTTCATGTCTGCCGAAGAAGCCAAAGAATACGGTTTGATTGACCAAGTTCTGGAAAATCGCGCTTCTTTGCAGGCTTAAATGTTTGATTTGAGCAATTGAAACACACGCTGACAGAAGACGCGCTGATTATTCCGCTATTTCGCCTGTACAACGGAGCGGCTGTTTTTGATGAGGCTGTTTGGGTAAGGAAAGAGCGGTTTTGTTGAAGCGTCGCTGACGGCGGTGTTTGAATGGATTTGACGAAAAGGTCGTCTGAAAACTTGAAAGACAGGTTTTCAGACGACCTTTTTGATTTGCTGCATTGGAATTGAGATTACGTTAACGACGTTGGTTCGTTTTTGTCTTGTGCTGATAGATGAAGAATCCCGCTGTATGCCTTATTCCGTAAAGAAAGTATGCGCGCCAAGATAATGTTTGGCGTAATACGGGCTGGAGAGTTTTTCGGTTTTGATGGTTTTGCCGCTGCTTGGGGCGTGGATAAATTCGCCGTTGCCGATGTAGAGGCCGACATGGGAATATTGGGATGAACCGCCGGTGTTGAAAAAGACGAGGTCGCCGGCTTTTAATTGGTTGTCGGGGATTTTGCGGCTGGCCGCCGCCATGTCGCGGGCGGTTCGCGGGAGGCTGACATCGAGGGCGTTTTTATAGACGAATTGAATCATGCCGCTGCAGTCGAAGCCGGTGGTAGTGCTGCTGCCGCCCCATCTGTAAGGCGTGCCGATTAGCCCCATGCTGTGCAGCATAAGTTCTTGCGAGCCTTGAGTGCGGTCGATGTTGCTGATGCGGACGGGTTGGACTGTTCGGGCGGTGGTGTGGGTTTTGGTCTTTGGATGATGTTTGCCGGAAAAAAGGCCGCAGGAGGCGAGGGGTAGGATGATGGCGGCGGTCAGGGCGGTGCGGATAATCGGTTTCATGGGATTCCTTTTTAGGGACGTTTCAGACGAGGTTTGGCAAGAGGTCGTCTGAAAAAGGTTTTTCTATAGTGGATTAACTTTAAACCAGCACGGCGTTGCCTCGCCTTAGCTCAAAGAGAACGATTCTCTAAGGTGCTGAAGCACCAAGTGAATCGGTTCCGTACTATCCGTACTGTCTGCGGCTTCGTCGCCTTGTCCTGGTTTAAATTTAATCCACTATATTTGTGTGATGGGTTAGTCCGTATTTTTGTTTTGAGGTCGTCTGAAAACTTGAAATACAGGTTTTCAGACGACCTTTCGTTTGGGTCTTACAGCAATCCTTCTATCGGCAGGATGGAGAGGATTTTGGAGGTAACGCGTTTCCAGAATTTGGCTTCCGGCTCGGCGGAGTAGGTTTTTTGGGTGGCGGGGTCGTACCAGTGAAGTTTGTTGTATTTGTCGAGGGTAACCTGATAGGCGTATTTCGGGGTGGTATTGACGAGGGTGCGCTGCATTTCGCCTGCGATTTTGGGGCTTTCGAGGACGACGCCCATTTCGGTGTTGAGTCTGGCGGAGCGCGGGTCGAGGTTGAATGAGCCGATGAAGACGCGTTTTTCGTCCACGATGAAGGTTTTGGCGTGCAGGCTGGTGGCGGAACTGCCGGTCAGACCGCGGTCTTT
>NZ_AJMT01000002.1:0-5428 GCF_000260655.1 Neisseria sicca VK64 | reverse complement strand
TCACGGCAAACCGGCAAATATGGTTTGATGTTACCCGAAAGTCTTGAAAATAAAAACAAAGGTCGTCTGAAAATTTTCAGACGACCTTTGCTATTCCTCTTCACACCGTTTGCGAATATTGGGCTTTGGTTTCCCTATGGCGCAGGTGGTAGTCGAATACCATGGCGATATTGCGTATCAGGAAGCGGCCTTTGGGGGTAACGGTCAGTCCGTGCGGTTTCAGGCGGACGAGTCCGAGGGAGGCGAGTTGTTCCAAGTCGGCAAGTTCGTCTTTGAAATAGCGGTCGAACGGGATACCGAACACGCTTTCGTAGATTCGGTAATCCAAGGCGAAGCGGCACATCAAATCTTGGATGATATTGCGGCGCAAAAGGTCGTCCTGATTGAGCTGGTAGCCGCGCATGATGGGCAGGTGTCCGGCATCGAGGGCAGCATAGTAGGCATCGATGTCGCGTTCGTTTTGGGAGTAGGTGCTGCCGATCTTGCCGATGGAGGATACGCCGATGGCAACTAAATCGCAGTCCGCGTAGGTCGAGTAGCCTTGGAAGTTGCGCTGGAGGAAGCCTTCTTTGAGGGCGATGGAAAGTTCGTCATCGGGTTTGGCGAAATGGTCCATACCGATGAAGACGTAGCCGCGTTCGGTCAAGGTTTGAACGCAGTATTGCAGCATATCGAGTTTTTCTTCGCTGCCGGGAACGGCTTCGGTATCGATACGGCGTTGCGGCTTGAAGATATGCGGCAGGTGGGCATAGTGATAAAGGGCAAGGCGGTCGGGATCGAGCGACAAGACAGTGTCGATGGTGGTTTTGATGCTTTCGGCGGTTTGGTGCGGCAGGCCGTAAATCAAATCGACGCTGACGGATTTGAATCCGGCTTCGCGGGCGGCATCGATGACTTCTTTGGTTTCGTCGTAGCTTTGGATGCGGTTGACTGCTGCCTGCACTTTGGGGTCAAAGTCCTGAATACCGACGCTCATGCGGTTGAAGCCGAGCTTGCCGAGCATGAGGACGGTTTCGCGGCTGACTTTGCGCGGGTCGATTTCGATGGAGTATTCGCCGCCGGGGATAAGTTGGAAATGTTTGCGTATCATGCGGAATACGCGTTCGATTTGGTCGTCGCTCAAGAAAGTCGGCGTACCGCCGCCGAAGTGCAGTTGCGCGAGCTGATGCCGTCCGCCCAGATGCGGGGCGAGCAGCTCCATTTCTTTTTCAAGGTATTCGATGTAGGCATCGGCGCGGCTTTTGTCTTTGGTGATGATTTTATTGCAGCCGCAGTAGTAACAAATGGTGTTGCAGAAGGGGATGTGGATATAAAGCGAAAGGGGCTTGTTCAAAGCCCCCATACCGCGCTGATTCAAGGCATTGATATATTCGGCTTCGCGAAATCCGTCATGGAATCGGTCGGCTGTCGGGTATGAAGTGTAGCGCGGACCGCTGGAAGGAAGGCTGGCAATGAGTTCGCGGTCAAACTCAGGTTTGTCATTGTTTCTATTGTGATTATTTTGTATCGGTATTACTTTCATGGCGTGTGCGTGATTAGAGTAATGATGTTAGGCAATTTTCGGATAGTTTGGTAGAATGCCACAGTATGATAAACCTGTCTTGATATGTGTCAATAACTTACGTAATCATGACAGGATAAAAACCTTAATTTTAAGGGTGTTTTATGACCACACACAATGCTATGCATCAGATGAAAACCCTGTGTTCTTCCTGTTCGCTGCGTGAACTCTGCCTGCCTGTCGGGCTTTTGCCCAATGAGTTTGCACAATTGGACGCGGTCATCCGACAGAGCCGCCGCTTGAAGAAGGGTGAATATCTGTTCCGCACCGGTGAGCCTTTCGCGTCGCTGTTTGCCATCCGTGCCGGTTTTTTCAAAACCACGGTTGCCAGCCAGGACGGTCGCGATCAGGTTACCGGCTTTTTTATGTCCGGCGAACTCATCGGTATGGACGGCATTTGTTCCCATGTCCACAGCTGCGACGCGGTGGCTTTGGAAGACAGCGAAGTGTGTGAGCTGCCCTTCACCCACATCGAAGAGCTGGGACACAACATCCCCAGCCTGAGAAGCCATTTTTTCAGATTGATGAGCCGCGAAATCGTGCGCGACCAAGGCGTGATGCTGCTTTTGGGCAATATGCGCGCCGAAGAACGTCTGGCGGCGTTTTTGCTTAATCTGTCCCAACGCCTTTACTCGCGCGGATTTGCCGCCAACGATTTCATCCTGCGGATGTCGCGCGAAGAAATCGGCAGCTATCTGGGGCTGAAACTCGAAACCGTCAGCCGCACGCTGTCCAAGTTCCACCACGAAGGCTTAATTTCGGTCGAACACAAACACATCAAAATCCTCGACTCGCAAGCCCTCAAAAAAATGGTGTCCGGCTGTTCGCACGCCATCTGATGAATACCGAGACTATTTTCAAACAGAATCCAAGGTCGTCTGAAAAATTTTCAGACGACCTTCTTCATAAAATCCAATTATGAAACACAAGAAAAAACTCATTGCCTTGACCGCTGTCTGCGCCCTGCTCGCCTACTGGCTCTATCCCGACCAACATCCCGTTTACCCCGCAAGCGACCATTATGACCCGAAAACGCAAACCTTCTTCAACCCCGAACCGCAGCAGAAACCGACCGGCCTGACCGGCGCATTTTGGAAGATCCTGACCGACCCGCAGGCAACGCGCCCGCCCAAACCTCTGCCTACCGTCAAGCCCGATTGGCAAACCTTCCTCGCCGCACCCGAAGGGAAAAGCCGTTTCGTCTGGTTCGGACATTCCACCCTATTGATGCGGATCGGCGGACAAACCGTCATTACCGATCCCGTTTTCGGCAATTCCGTCTCCCCCATCCCCATCACCATGAAACGCTTCCAGCCTGCCCCCTCAGAAATCGACGAACTGCCGCCCGTCGATGTCATCCTGATTCCACACAGCCACTACGACCACCTCGAAAAAGACAGCGTGCAGGCACTCAATTCAAAAGGCAACAGCCATTTCATCGTCTCACTCGGCATGGGCGTACTGCTGAAAAAATGGGGCGTGCCGCAAGAGCGCATTACCGAACTCGATTGGTGGCAAAGTACCGAACGCAACGGCATCCGCTACACCGCACTACCTGCCCGTCACGATTCATCCCGAACCCTGACCGACCACAACCAAGCCCTGTGGTCCAGCTTTGCCATCGAACACGGCAGCGAAAAATTCTATTTTCACGGCGACTCGGCACAAGGCAGCCATTTCGACAAAATCGCCGAAAAATTCAACGGGTTCGATATCGCGTTCATCGAAAACGGGCAATACAGCGAACATTGGCCCAACAATCACCTCTTCCCCGAGCAAACCGCCCGCTATGCCGCACAGCTTGCTCCCAAACGCTTCATGCCCATCCACTGGGGCGCCTACGCCATGGCACTGCACGCTTGGAACGAACCCCTGCTGCAAAGCATCCCGCTGGCACGCAGTTTGGGCGTGAATCCGTTGACCCCGCTGATGGGGCAAGTCTTCGATGCCGATACCGCCACGCAAGACTGGTTTGCCGAACCTTTACAATAAAGCTGTCTAAAGGTCGTCTGAAAACAAATACAGCACATTCCATCAGGGCATAAATATAGTGGATTAACTTTAAACCAGTACGGCGTTGCCTCGCCTTAGCTCAAAGAGAACGATTCTCTAAGGTGCTGAAGCACCAAGTGAATCGGTTCCGTACTATCTGTACTGTCTGCGGCTTCGTCGCCTTGTCCTGATTTAAAGTTAATCCACTATACCGACGAAGCGGAAGCTGTTTTCAGACGACCTTTTTTGAATTTACCTGTTGCAGCATTTCCAACACTCTTCCCCTTCTCCCATTTATCCGTTTTGCAATATTCTGATAATAAAAAACTAATTTCCCCTCAGCCGAAAACCTTATTTTGCAACGCGCGGTTCGCGTATAAATCACTTGACCGATTACATCGTATTACGTAAAGTATGCGGCATTCTTTTGAATTGGTATTACCAATTTATTTGGTAATTACTCTCAGATTAAGGTTCGGTATCTCTCCCGCATCCGACATCATGATAAAAATTGATAAACAACGCCGATTTAAGGATTCACCATGGCACTATTCCTCAGCATTTTTCCCATCATCCTGCTGATTTGGCTGATGGTTAAGAAAAACAGTATGCCTTCCTACATCGCGCTGCCGATTACCGCCGCGCTGATTTACGCCATCAAGCTGTTTTATTTCAAAGACGACGCTATGCTGCTCAACGCAACCGCAGCGTCCGGCCTGGTTTCCACACTGACGCCAATTACCGTGATTTTCGGTGCGATCATGTTCAACCGTATGATGGAAACCACCGGCTGTATCGATATTATCCGCAAATGGCTGGCGACCATCAGCCCGAATCCAGTGGCACAGCTGATGATTATCGGCTGGTCGTTCGCCTTTATGATTGAGGGTGCATCCGGCTTCGGTACGCCTGCTGCGATTGCCGCCCCGATTCTGATGAGTCTGGGTTTCAACCCGTTGAAAGTGGCGATTTTTACGCTGGTTATGAACTCCGTGCCGGTATCTTTCGGCGCGGTCGGTACGCCGACTTGGTTCGGTTTCGCACCATTAAACCTGAGTGCCGAAAACATCCTTGCCATCGGCAGACAAACCGGCGTGATGCACTTCTTCGCAGGTTTCGTCATCCCAGTCATCGGCTTGAGCTTCATCGTGCCTTGGTCTGAAATCCGTAAAAACTTGGGCTTCATCGGTATCGCCGTTTTCTCTTGTACCATTCCTTATGTTGCATTGGCGATGGTCAATGAAGAATTCCCATCACTCGTTGCCGGCGCAATCGGCCTGATGGTATCCGTATTCGCCGCCAACCACGGCTGGGGTTTGAGCAAAGACCATCCGAAAGACCCGAATGCCGAAAAAGTACCTTTCGCCCAAGTCGCCAAAGCACTTGCCCCCCTGGGTATGCTTATCGGTATGCTGGTGGTTACCCGTATCAAACAGCTCGGCATCAAAGGCCTGCTGACCAGCAAAGAAGAATGGTTCAGCTTCCAACTGCCGTTTGATTTGAGCAAAATCACCGTCAGCGACTCTTTGACCATTACCTTCGGCAATATTTTCGGACAAGGTGTCAATGCATCTTACCAAACCCTCTACGTTCCCGCATGGATTCCGTTTGTCTTTACCGTTTGGATTTGTATCCTGCTTTATAAAACCAAATTCAAAGATGCATGGGCTTTCTACGCTGCAACGTTCAACCAAACCAAAAAACCGCTGCTTGCCTTGATGGGCGCGCTGATTATGGTTCAACTGATGATGGTTGGCGGCGACGACTCCATGGTGAAAATCATCGGTAAAGAGTTTGCCGCAATGGCAGGCGAACACTGGGTTTACTTCTCCCCTTACCTTGGCGCTATCGGTGCATTCTTCTCCGGTTCGAACA
>NZ_AJMT01000001.1:0-3195 GCF_000260655.1 Neisseria sicca VK64 | reverse complement strand
TTGCCGGTGCGGTCGTAGCCGTAGCTGCGTTTGACGGCGGTTTGGGCATAACCCGCCGCTACTTTGGTTTTGCCTTTGCCGCCTTCGGTCAGGTCGTTGAGGGTGGCGATTTGCCGTTTCAGACGACCTAAAGGATCGAGTTCGTAGCGGCTGGCGAGCTTACCCTGTGTGCGGAAGATTTCGCGGTGCAGCTTGTCGCGTTCGATGTCGGTGATGACTTCGTCGTCGAGGCTGATTTGGTGCAGGTGGCCGCTGCCGTAATACAGGTAGTTGATTTGTCTGCCGTCGGGCAGGACGGTGGCGGTACGGTTGCCGTTGAAGTCGTAGTGGTAGCGGACGGTTTCGGTGACGGGCAGGTACAGCATGTCGTACTGCGCATCGCGCCAGTCGGTTTCGGGCAAACCGTTTCGGGCGTTCTCTTCTTTGTTCGGCACCTTCCATTGGTGCTGGGCGATGAGTTGGCCGTTTTCGTTGTAGTCGAAGCAGGTAAGTGGTGATGTATAGAGGAAAAGGTCGTCTGAAAACATATTTCAGACGACCTTGATATTTTATTAGATCTCAACTCAACCTACGGCTTATTTTAGATTTTATTAAATAGTCGAGTTTTTAACAAATTGACATAAAGCCTTCGAATGTTTTAGGCCAAGGTGTCCTGTTAAAACATTCCTTTAAGATTTTAGTGTCATTGGTCAAGTTATAAAATACTTCGAATAAGTCTTTTCCTAGTAGATATATATCTCCTACAAAATCTGTTGCGTATATATTAAATTCATTAGGTAAATCTTCACTATATATATCCCAAAATAAATAATAACCTGACTCACTTTTAGCAAATGGTTCCATTCGTTTCATTAAATCTAATGATTCACCTGGATAATAGTCAATATATTCGTTAATATTATTTATATATGTTGATTTTATATCTTCGCGAGCATTTTGCCATGAATCATGAAACTTAGGATTTAGAGGGATGTAAATTAAGTAATTATCCAATACCCTTCCCCAGCCAAATTGTGCTGCGAAAGATTGATAAGAATAAGGAAATGATTTGCTATTTGCAAATTTAAATTCTTTCAAGTATTTTTTATCAGCCAATACTTGAGAAGTATTCAATATTTTCAAGTCATAATCCATGTTGTATTTTCCTATTTCAAAATTTTGTTAGTTAAGTTGATCTGAATATTTTAACTGGTAGTTGCTCTATATTGCGGTAAATCGAGGCTGATGGCTGACCGACTTTCCCATCCATACTTCCTCCGGTATTTTTGGATGAAAATTATAGAGAAAGGTCGTCTGAAAATTGATTTCAGACGACCTTAAGGTTTTGTTGGGGTTCAATTCAACCTGCGGCTACTATCATTATAAATAGTTAGAATAAATTTTAGGAATTTCTATTTTCAAAAAATCTAAAAAATTTTCTGCATATAAATCATGATTACCCGTGGATAAATCAAAGCAATAAACTTCTTCATTTGCCTTATTGTTTATAACTTTAAAATAAAAAAATCCTATATCATTAACTTCTAGAAAGAAAAGTTTATCATGATTATCTTTGTTATAATTAATGTTCCAGTTATAAGTATAGAAAATATCCTGATCAGCATCATCTCTATACTCAGGAGGAAATACTGTTTTGATTAGTTCGCCCCATAATGTTATGGAGTCGTAATTTTTAATAAACCATCGATAGTATTCAGGTAGTTTCAGATTAAATTCCGACTCCCCAGCGGCAATCCAACCTTCATCAATTGAATTATTTATTCTACATATAGAATTTGGTAGCTTATTAAGCATTTCGGTTATTTGTTTAATTAATTGAGTATCCATAAAAATCTCCAGTTTTTAATCACATGTTCTTCCAAAGTCTTTTGCTCTTTCTTTCCAGTATGCAGAGCGATAATTATCAAATTCAGCAGCTAATGTCGATGGGGTTCCATCGTTATTTCTTCTAAAACTCGGAAATCTTGGAAGAGTTTGTGAGCGTTTGTTTGGATTTCTTGGGAAAGGAATATGCAATATAGCTGTATATTTCGTATGTATTGTCCAAGAAACCTCTGCCAAACTACCGCGTTTTCCATTTCTTAGCACTTCTTGCTGGGTAAGATGATGTAATTCAACAGATTTACCATCTTTACCAATAGGAGCCATTCCTTCACACATCCTATCTAAATTAGTACCACATTTATATCCTGTTGGTGATGTAGCATCCTTCCAACTAACTTTTCTAGTAGGAGTAAATAAAGTGTCATTTTTATATACTCTTCTACCTAAAACTTCTGTTTTTGTCCATCTACTCCATCCTAATGCATCTATCCATTTTAGAATATTGGGTGCGAAATGGTAGAAATTATCCCCACCCATCAACCCAATCGGATCCTGATTCACAAACCTCCCAGCATCAGGTTCGTAATACCTGAAGAAGTTGTAATGCAGCCCCGTTTCATGGTCGGCATACTGGTTTTGCAGGCGGAAGGGCTGGTATGCGCTATCTGTTACCTTGGTTTCCTCTTTCAGACGTCCCCAGCCGGTATAGTTGCCGAACCACAGCAAATTGCCGTCCTTATCGGTCATCTCACGCGGGATGCCGATTTGGTCGCAGTGGAAGTAGTGGGTTTGTTGGCGTTTTTTGCCGTCTTTGGTTGTCCAATCGCGGATTTGCGCTAAAGGCTCGTAGGAATCCGGGTCGGTATAGATATAGGTATATCTGCCGTCCGGGTGGATTTCCTGCAGTAAATGGCTGCCTTCCCAAACGAAGCGGGTTTGGTTGCTGAGGTCGTCTGAAACTTCCTGACTGTCTTTCAGACGACCTTTGCCTATCCTTCTGCCCAAGGCGTCGTAGGTGTAGGACCAAGTTTCTTTCGTGCCGTCTTTTTTGAAGATTTCCGCTTTGACCAGTTGGTCATGCAGGTCGTAGAAATAGTTCTGCACTTCGCCGTCGGCCAGCTCGCGGTGGATCAGGTTGCCGAGCTCGTCGTAGTAATAGGTCGTGCCGTTGTAGGTTTTCAGGCGGTTGTCGGGGATGGCATTGAGGCCGTCTGAAAGGATATTGTGTGCGGGGTCGAAGGCGAACAGTTCGTTGCCCGCTTGGGTAATCCTGCCCAGTTTGTCGTACTCGAACTTGGTCGTGCCCGTCCGCTGGTCGGTGCTGTGGGTCAGGTTGCCGGTACGGTCGTAGCCGTAGCTGCGTTTGACGGC